>NZ_DBHIEQ010000044.1:0-11360 GCF_057250505.1 Lachnoanaerobaculum sp.
AATATCCTGACAAAGTCACAAAGCAAAAACGCCTTGTATTTGTCAGGATATTTTTTTAGTTCTGCGGGAAGTAGAAATGCTTATTTCCCGACGGCCCATTTTGGTTATTTTATATTACTTTTTAGGATAGTTGTTAAGATCAGGTGTCTTGCAATCAAGAATCATTTGTGCCTCATCATCTGAAAGGTTGTATCCAAGGAACTCGGAGTAGAATTTCTTTACTTCATCCTTTATACTGAAGTCTGTGAACAGATCAGGATAAAGTACCTGTGCACACCACTGTGGTTGAAGAGCTGCATCTACACCATAACGATCCCAAGCGAACGCACCCTTCGGGTTTGAATAAACTCTCTTATTTTTTACGGCTTTAAGCTCCGCCCATGCCGGATCCGACATAATCTTTTCAACTTCAGACTGTGGCTGTCCTGTAATCAACACATCAGGATCCCAAGCCATTACCTGTTCAAGACTTATATTCTTTAAGTTACCCTGAACTTCCTGTCCTGCGGCATTCTTTCCGCCTGAGTATTTAATCCACTCATCAATGATAGTGTTACCGCCGTCAAAGTTCAACTCATATACGGAACTTCCGTGGGCTACGCTTAACTTCTTGTCGTCAGGGATGGAAGCTGTCTTTTCGGCAACCCAAGCGGTTCTCTTATCAAGATAATCTATATACTCGTCAGCCTTTTTAACCGCATCACCACCGAATACCTCGGCTGTGAGCTTTACAGACTTCTTAAGCTCGTCATATGTAGAGAACATGCAGTTGATATATGGGATACCTGCATTTGTAAACATTGCACGATAGTCCTCATTTGAACCGAATACAACATCAGGCTTTGCGGCAATAATCTCTTCAAGATTCATATCGGCTGAAAAGTCTGTTGATTTTGCATTGTAGAAGTTTGGACAGACGGCATACATCCATGGGAACTTTTCAGGGCTTACACAGGTAACCAGCATACCGTTTGCTCCGTCAAGCATAAGATCCACCTCATTATGTGCAAACCAGCTCTCCACATAAGTGTGAACTTCCTTCGGTATCTCAACCTGTACGCCCTTCATGTCGGTAACCGTTCTGGTTTCACCTTTGTTGTCAGACTGACTCTGTGCAGATGAAGCCGCTGTAGCATCCTGTGCACTTGACTCCGGTGATGAGCTTGGTATCTGATTTGTCTTTGCTCCGCTTCCGCATGCGGTAAGCATGAATGCACACATCACGCCGGTAAGAAATTTTGTAACAATACGATTATTTTTTCTCATATTATCCTCCTTATTATAAAAATATATAAAGAAACTTTATCCAAGCAATGGAATACAGCTCCTTATTAACTTTCCGCTGTCAGTTACCGTTGAACTGATCTTAACATCAACTCCGTACGCAAGTTTCAGATTTTCTTCAGTAACTATTTCATCCACAGTTCCAACCATGACCTTTTTATCCTTTGTAAGGAGTATTACTCTGTCACAGCAAAGGAAGGCATGGTCGGGGTTATGTGTGGTCATAAGTACTCCAAGACCTGAAGAAGTAAGTTTACTTATACATTCAAGTACATGTATTTGATTACCGAAGTCAAGGTTTGCCGTAGGCTCATCCATTACAAGTATTTTAGGCTCCTGTGTAAGTGCTCTGGCAATTAAAACCATTTGACGCTCACCGCCTGAAATATGAGTATATGTCTTATTTCTAAGATATGAAATACCCAGCATATCCATCATAGTGTAGGCCATTTTATAGTCGCTTGCTCCGGGAGATTCAAATCTTTTCAGATGAGCGGCTCTACCCATAACAACAACATCCTTAACAGAATACGGAAAAGGTGACTCATGTCCCTGTGGTATGTAGCCGACGCATTTTGAAAACTTTTTTGCTCCTATTTTTGACCTCGGCACACCGTCAAGCATTACATCACCGTCTATCAGGTTCAAAAAACCGAGCACTGAGCGAAACAGTGTGGTCTTTCCTATACCGTTTGGACCGAGGATACATACTATTTCACCCTGTTTTATAGAAAATGATATATCTCTAAGTATTACATTGTCTCCATATCCGCAAGATGCATCCTTTACAGATAATTCCATTATGCATTCCCCCTTGTTCTAAACAGTATGTATATAAAGAACGGAGCGCCTATAAGTGATGTCAGTACGCCAAGCGGAATCTCATATGCAAGCAATGATCTGCAAAAATTGTCTACAATAAGCATAAACAGAGCCCCTGTCAAAAGTGAAAAAGGTATTACAATCTTATTGTTCGGACCTACAATAAAACGCACAAGGTGCGGAATCATAAGCCCTACCCAACCTATTGTTCCGGCTATTGATACAACTGCCGCGGTAAGAAGAGTTGCACATATAATACATACAATTCTGACAGTCGAGACATCTATACCCATTGATTTTGCTTCGTCCTCTCCGAATGACAAAAGATTAAGCTTCCATCTTAGTGAAAATATAGGAATAACTCCAAGTAAAAAAGGTATAAGGAAGAATGTCAAATCATTATAGCTTACCTTTGCAAGACTCCCCATTAACCAATATGTCATAGCGGGAAGCTGTTCGTCAGTGTCTGCAAGATATTTTGTGATAGAAACAAAAGCCTGAAAGAGGGTATTTATTGTCATACCGCAAAGTACAAGCAATAAGATGGTATTTGACCCTTTACCTATAGACTTGCTTAAAAAGTATGAGAGTGCAACCGCAAAAATCCCCATAGAAAAAGCTGCTATTTGTACCATTACAGGTCCCATATTAAAAAGCATCATAATACAGGCGCCTACACTGGCACCTGCACTTGCACCCAAGATATCAGGTGAGACCATAGGGTTTCGAAACAGCCCCTGGTATGTTGCACCTGAGACCGAAAGAGAACTTCCTACCAAAATCGCGGCGAAAATACGAGGCATACGGACTCTCCATATAACTGTATCTTGAGGTCCGGTCATAAAATCAGTTTCTTTTAAAGATATTCCAAGATTTGAAAGCAACCACCATATTCCGTGCTTTATACCGCTGTAGACAGAAGCAAGCACATCTGATATAGACATATTGTAACGCCCGGATGAGAATGATATAAGGAATACAAAAATAAGCAAAGATAATAAAATAAAAAGATATATTAAACTTTTTCTTTTATCAGCTTTATATTCGTTCATAAAGTTTTTATCATCCTGCACTGTATCGGCATTTTGAAACTTACCTATATTATATGTACTGCTGTTATGTATCATCTTGATTCCTTTTCATGCTTAAAATGTTACATATCCTTTGATATGTATAATCAATCAAATCAAAATATATCACTATTTATTGATAATGTAAATAAGTAATTTTACTATAAATTTTCCAATGATTTAAAATACAATTCAAGATAGCTAAATCTAAGAAAAATATAAAAATAGTAGTATAATTTGTGATAATATGATTGCTTTTTGTAATATTATGCATATACATATATAATAGAATAAAAGGTTTGTCTTTATTTATTGATATAACGAATATATCGTATTTTTCTTTTGTTTATCATTTGTAAATTGAATGTCTGACAAATAAGTATTTATCTGAATATATCCTATTTTTCAAAAGTTATTTTGATTAGTCCTTGACATAAAAGATTTTTTTTGTACAATATATGAAGTTAGTTAAAAATATAACCGACAAAAAAAGAAGAGGAGTGTATTATGAATTTTTCCAATACAACCGCTGAGGTTACTTCAAATCTCATATCTGCGGGTGAGGCGAAGGTAGAGCGTCCGTTGCATAAGATGATTATCCTTGGAATATTTGCAGGTATGCTTATTGGTGCAGGTGCTATGGCAAGCAGTGTAGCTATGCATGATATTGCAAATGTAGGACTTGCAAGACTTGTTGCAGGACTTGTGTTCCCTATAGGCTTCGTTATGATGGTATTGTTTGGCGGAGAGCTTTTTACAGGTGCCTGCCTTATGATTATGGGACTGCTGAAAGGCAAGTACAATGTTGCAAGCATGATAAGAGTTCTTATTACAGTGTTTATTTCAAATCTTATAGGTGGACTTATCCTTGCAATCCTTGTTGCATACAGCGGACAGTTTAAACTTGGAGACGGGGCAATGGGTGCTTTTACAATAAAGCTTGCACTTTCAAAGGCAAATATTTCGTTCGGAAGTGCCTTTATCTCAGGTATACTTTGTAATTTCTTTGTATGCTTCGGAGTTGTTATGGCAGGACTGTCAAAGGACACCTCAGGCAAGGTTTTGGCAAGCTTTTTGCCTATTATGACCTTCGTTACCGGAGGCTTTGAGCATTGTGTTGCAAATATGTTCTATATTCCTGCAGGTATCTTTGCGGCAGGCAATGCAAAATTTGCTGAAGCTGCAATGACAAAGTACAGTATCTCAGCTGAAAAACTTGCCACACTCAACTGGCAGAACTTCTTTCTTAAGAATGAACTTCCGGTAACTCTTGGAAATATTGTAGGAGGTATGTTTTTTATCGGAGTTGCATTATTTATTGTATATGCAAGAAAAGACTGACAAAAACTGTATGAATTAATTGGTGACAGGCGGTTGCATTACCGCCTGTCAAATATTATATTGACATTTTTATTTGTAGTGATATACTTCCTATAAAATATAACTATATTAACGAGGGAGCTTATATTATAGGCTGAGAGGGAAGTGTGACTTTCGACCGTTCACCTGATTTGGATAATGCCAACGTAGGGAGATGTTTTTTACTTTCTTTTCAGAGATACAGGTTCTGTATCTCATTTTTTATTGCAAAAATCTCCTAAATATAAGTATACAATTTTATAGTTATAAACTTTACTTTAGGAGGATTACTTATGGATGAAAGTAATGTCAGGAAATTGAGTGTTTCAGGTTTGTTGTGTGCACTTGCAGTTGTAGGTAGTATGTGTTATTTTCCTGTTTTGGGAAGTAAATGTGCTCCGGTTCAGCATATGATAAATGTTTTTTCAAAGTTAAAATTAGAAAACAGTTAAAACGGGGGTAACTGATATGTTAAAAGAAATTCTTGAAAATGTTAAAGTCAAATCGCCTTTAGTACACAATATAACAAATTATGTCACTGTAAATGACTGTGCGAATATACTTCTTGCTTGTGGTGCAAGTCCTATAATGTCAGATGATTTGGAAGAGGTTGAAGATATAACATCTATATGTTCAGGACTTAATATAAATATAGGTACGTTAAACAAAATGACAATATCTGCAATGCTTGCAGCCGGTAAAAAGTCAAATGAATTGAATCATCCGGTTGTTCTCGATCCTGTAGGTGCAGGAGCATCAAGGTTAAGAACAGATACAGCAAAAAAGCTTCTTGAAACCGTGAAGTTAAGTGTGATTCGCGGTAATTTATCAGAAATTAAATGTCTTGCTGTAGGTAGCGGTAATACAAGGGGAGTTGATTCGGTTGATTCTATAAATAAAGAAAGTATTGATACAGTGGTTAGTTTTGCAAAAGATTTTGCACAAAAGACTTCAAGCATAATAGTTATAACATCCGTTATAGACATAATTACAGACGGTAAAACGGCATATTGTGTATACAACGGTGATAAGATTATGAGTAAAATCACAGGAAGCGGATGTCAGCTTTCAGCCATGATGGCGGCATATATAAGTGCCAATCCTAAGGATATATTAAAAGCCGCTCTTGCCTGTGTATGTGCAATGGGACTATGTGGTGAAATTGCAAAAAAACGTATGACAGATAAAGACGGTAACAGCAGCTATAGAAATTATTTGATAGATGCAGTTTATAATCTCACACCGGATGAACTGGAAAAGGGGGCAAGGTATGAGATTAGATAAGAAGTATATGCATCTTTATGCTGTCACAGACAGAGCATGGACAGGTAAAAAAACTTTATATGAACAGATAAAAGAGGCTCTTGAAAACGGGGTCACATGTGTGCAACTTAGGGAAAAAAATCTGGATGAAGCAAGCTTTATAGAAGAGGCAAAAAAGATATGTGTACTTTGCAGACAGTATAATACTCCATTTATTGTTAACGATAATGTAAAAGTGGCAATTGCTTCCAATGCAGACGGAATACATATAGGACAGGATGATATGGGGCTTAAAGATGTTCGTAAGATTGTCGGAGAAAACATGATAATAGGTATTTCAGCACATACGGTAGAGGAAGCTAAGTTTGCACAGGAGAACGGAGCCGATTATATAGGCATAGGTGCAGTATTTGAAACTTCCACAAAAAATGATGTAGATGTTATTCCATATGAAAAAGTGAAATCAATATGTGATGCTGTAGATATACCTAAGGTTGCTATAGGTGGAATAAATGCTGAAAATATATTGAAACTGAAGGGCAGCGGAATAGACGGAGTTGCAGTAGTTTCTGCGATATTCGGTGCAAAAGATATAGGTAAAGCTACAAAAGAACTATATACTCTGGCAAATAACTTAATATAACTTTGAGGAGACTATTTATGAGAACAGCATTAACAATAGCCGGAAGTGACTGTAGCGGAGGTGCAGGTATTCAGGCCGATATAAAAACAATGACTGCAAATAATGTATATGCAATGAGTGCAATAACGGCACTTACAGCACAGAATACTACAGGAGTATCAGGAATTGTAAATATAGATAAAGATTTTGTAAAGAGTCAGCTGGAGATGATTTTTGAAGATATTTATCCTGATGCAATAAAAATAGGCATGGTATCTTCTTCAGATATCGTAGAAGCAATTGAATACGAACTTGTAAAATACAAGGCAAAAAATATAGTACTTGATCCGGTAATGGTAGCTACAAGCGGGTCGAAGTTGATAGAAGATAAAACAATAAAAACCTTACAGGAGAAACTTTTTCCTCTGGCAAGTGTTATAACACCGAATATCATGGAAGCAGAGGTGCTTTCAGGTGTAAGCATTAAAAATGATAAAGATATGTTGGAGGCTGCACAAATAATCTATGACAATTACGGTTGTGCCGTATTGTTAAAAGGGGGACATAGTATAAACGATGCAAATGATTTGTTGTATGAGGACAAAAAAGCGAAGTGGTTCTTTGGAAAACGTATAAATAATCCTAACACTCACGGTACGGGTTGTACACTTTCATCTGCCATAGCGGCAAATTTGGCAAAGAAATATACGCTCGAAGAATCTGTAAAAAGAGCGAAGAGCTATATATCGGAGGCTCTTCTTGCCATGCTTGATCTTGGAAAAGGAAGTGGACCTATGAATCATGCTTTTAATATCAACGGAGAGTATGCAAAGGAGAGTGAGAATGAATAAGCGTACATCAGTATTTGAAAACAGCCTGATATGGTTTGGGGCGGCTGTATCTATAGCAGAAATTTTAACAGGAACATATTTTGCTTCCTTAGGTTTTTTTAAAGGGTTACTGGCAATAGTTCTTGGTCATATAGTAGGTTGTGTTTTACTGTTTTTAGCCGGCTTAATAGGTGCAAAGACACAAAAAAGTTCGATGGATACTGTAAAAATGAGCTTTGGAGATAAAGGAAGTATTTTCTTTGCAGTACTTAATGTTATGCAGCTTTTCGGTTGGACAGGTATAATGATTTATGACGGTGCTTCGGCTACCGAGGGAATACTGGCTGCAGGTCATATTATATGGTGTCTGATTATCGGCGGACTTATTTTGATATGGATACTTATAGGAATTAAGAATTTGGGGAAAATAAATATAGTTGCCATGTCGGCACTGTTTATAATGACAATTGTTCTAAGTTTTATCATATTTAAAGGCGGAGCGGTATTCGGTACAGATAGTGAAGGTATGAGCTTCGGAGCGGCACTTGAGCTTTCAGTAGCTATGCCTTTGTCATGGCTGCCTCTTATGAGCGATTATACTAAAGAAGCTGAGAAACCTGTAAAGGCAACTGCAGCAAGCAGTATTGTATACGGTCTGGTAAGTGTATGGATGTATCTTATAGGAATGAGTGCGGCGTTGTTTACAAAAGAGTCAGATATAGCTCAGATTTTACTGAAAGCGGGATTTGGCATAATGGGTCTTCTTATAGTTGTACTTTCTACAGTGACCACAACATTTTTAGATGTATACTCGGCAGGAGTATCAACGGAATCAATATTTTCAAAAATAGAGTCAAAATGGGTGGCTATAGCCGTTACCGTTATAGGGACTTTGGGAGCCGTTATATTACCGATGGATGATATAACAAGCTTTTTATATCTTATAGGTTCAGTATTTGCACCTATGATTGCAATACAAATAGCCGATTTCTTTATATTAAAAATAAGTCATGATGAAAAGAAGTTTTCAATACAAAATATCATTATATGGGTAATAGGATTTATAATATACAGAATATTGATGAAGGTTGATACACCGATAGGAAGCACCATACCGAGTATGTTAATTACTATATTTATATCTGTTATTATAAATAAAGTATTTATAAAAAGAAAATCCATATAACGAAGATATCTAATGTGACACCAAAAGTTATATCTTTCGGCGTAGCGGTTTTTGACTGCTACGCATTTTTTATTTGGACAATATAACTGTAATATATGCGTACTTTAATTTTCATTTATATTATTCTATTCAAACATTCGCTGTGGATTTTCTTTTAATAAGTTTTGCATGTAGCAAAAATGTACTTATCGGTATATCACTTAACAGACTTGAAAGTGCAAAGAATCCGCTTTTGCCAAGTTCAACTCTGTCCTGTTTAACAGTGGTAAGCGGCGGTGATGCATATGCCGATGCCGGCAAATCATCAAAGCCTATAATACTTATATCTTCAGGTACTTTATAGCCGAGCTGTTGACACTTTACAATTGCCGCCAAGGCTATATTATCATGGCTGCATATAACAGCTGTCATTCCGACTTCCAAAAATTTAGGCAGATACTTTTCTGTACATTCAAAGATATGGTAGGAGCATCCTGTATTTGCAAAAGCGGTTCTAAGTCCATGGCGATGCATGGCACGCAAAAAGGATGCATGTCTCATCTGAAGTACATAAGAGCCAAGTGAACCGCTAAGATAGGCTATATTTCTATGTCCGAGATTGGTAAGATGAGTAAGTGCCAGCTCCATTCCCTCATCATTGTCAATACCTACATAGGCGGTAGCGGCATTTCCGGTAACATAGTTATCGAAGAGTACGGCAGGAGTATGACTGCTTTTAAAATCTTTAATCCATGGATCATTCAGTGAAAATCCTATTACAAAAGAACCGACATAGTCATGTTCAAGCATGAATACATCATAATTTTTACTTTTTTGCAAAGCAGTATCGACAGGTACCGTTTCCACTTCAAAGCCTGCAGGTTCCGCCAACTGGCGAAAACCTATGATTATATCATATGCAAAATGATGAGGTTTTTCATACTCAATATTTTCTTCTTCTACTAAAACACAGATTTTTTTGACCGGCTTTTTATATCGTCTAAGCTTTGTATAATCCAGTGCAACGGCAGTCTCTAAAACTTGTTTACGCAACGCCTCACTAATATCAGGTGCATCGTTTAATGCTTTTGACACAGTACTTTTGGAAATGCCCAGTTTGTCAGCAATATCCTGTATTGTAGTCATAATTTAATATCCTTTCATAATAAAAGAAAATCATTTCAATATTATTATATAGAATGAAATTGTAAAAAGCAACGAATAACACCATGATAAATTTCAGTTGAAATTTCTTTTTTATTTTACATATATAAAAACCGAAAAATGTGTTATATATGTCTTATAAAAACATAGAGAAAACATGAAAATTGATTGACTAAGAATTAAAAAAGATATATATTTACATTAACGAAACAATACGAAAATTTAATCTGGAGGTAGTAAGATTATGAGAAGAGGTCTTGCAAGATTTCTAACAGGAATCATGACTTTGACTCTGGTAGCGGGGCTTACAGGATGCGGCGGCAGTAAGAGTGCTAACGGAGCTGAAAAGGTCAGGCTAATGGTTTGGTCACCGTCGGAAGATCAGTCAAAAGACAATGGTGAGTGGCTTCAGACAATGTGCAAAAGTTTTGCAAATCAACATCCTGAATGGGATATAACCTTTGTCTACGGTGTTGAAGATGAGGCAACTGCGGCGGATCAGGTATCACAGGATCCTGATGCAAGTGCCGATGTGTTTATGTATGCAAATGACCGTATAACCAATCTTATTGATGCAAAGGCAATTGCAAGGTTTGGCGGCAAGTATAAAGACGCTATTGAATCAACTAACTCAAAGGAGCTTTTGGATTCACTGAGAGTAAATAATGATATTTACGGTGTACCTTTTACAACAAATACATGGTATATGTTCTATAATAAGTCTGTATTTTCTGATGATGATGTAAAAAACCTTGATACAATGCTGAAAAAGGGTACAGTATCTTTCCCTTTAGTCAATTCATGGTATCTTCCGGCATTTTATCTGGGAAACGGATGTACGTTGTTTGGAAATAAAAATGATGAGTCAAAGGGGGTTGACTTCAGCGGTGAAAAAGCGGTAGATGCTACCAACTATGTAATTGATTTGGTGGCCAACCCGAATTTTAAAATTGATGCGGACGGTTCAGCACTTGCAGGTCTTCGTGATGGCAGTGTAAGTGCGATGTTTACAGGTTCATGGGATGCGAATGCTATTAAGGAGACACTTGGAGATAAGATGGGTGTTACATCACTTCCTACTTTTACTGTTAACGGGACTCAGAAGCAGATGCTTGCTTATGCAGGTTCAAAGGCAATCGGTGTAAATTCACACAGTGAACATATGGAACAGGCGGTTGCACTTGCGGTATATCTTGGAAGTATGGAGGCACAAAAAGCACACTATGAGATGAGAAATGTTATACCATGTAATACCGAGCTTTTAAAGGATCCGAAGATTTCAGCCGATGCACTTGTTGTGGCACAGAATAATACTTTTAACAACACTTCAATTCTTCAACCTTTTGTGGCGGCTATGAGTAACTGTTGGACTCCTGTTGAAAACATGGGTAAGGGAATCAGAAACAAGAGCGTGACACATGATAATGCCAAAGATCAGACAGAAGCGATGAATGCGGCAATGAACAGTAACGGAATAAATTAAGGGGTAAATGTTATGGGTTTATTAAAAAAAAGAGTTAATGAATTTCCGACTCCATACACTTGCACCAACGCAATAAAAGAGGGCGGATTATCAACAAAACTTTCCATGATCCTTATGGGATTTGGAAATATAGTAAACGGACAGGTTATCAAAGGACTTATATATCTTTTTATAGAAATTGCATATCTTGTCTTTATGTTTGTAAACGGAATCGGATTTATAGCGGGCCTTAAAACACTTGGAAGTGTAGAGCAGCAGGAAGTATGGGATGAGGCAAAGCAGATTTATACCTATACAA
>NZ_DBHIEQ010000045.1:0-10477 GCF_057250505.1 Lachnoanaerobaculum sp.
TCTTTCCGTTCTTTATGGTAACCTTAACGACATTTGAACCTCTTTGAAGCTTATAACGACTCCATGTGGCTGTTCCGTACCACTCCCCGTCACTCAGAGAATCATTATTTTGCTCAGGTTCTTTTTCACTCTCCTTAGGCTTGTTTTTATCCTGATTTTCAGGTGTCTTAGGCTTTTCACTTGGCTTGCTCTCTTCCTGACTTTGTGGTGCCTTAGGCTTTTCACTTGGTCTACTTTCTTCCTGCTTCCCAGGTGTCTTTGGACTTTCGCTCTCGCTTGGCTTACTTGATTGTCCGGTTCTTCCTGATCTCCCGCCTGAACTGCTGCTGCCATGTCCTGATGATTTTCCTCTCCTTGGCGTTGATTTCTTAGTATTCTTTGCTGTATCGGTTACAGTATTTGTACTGCCTGATGAAGTATTTGATGAAAATCCCTTTCCCGCTACATACTGTACCTTGCCTGAGTCATCAGTCCATTGTCCGTTCTCATTAATCTTAAACCCGTCAGGTGTTGTCTTTCCGGCAACCATTCCACCTGATTCTTTTCCGGGTGTAGGATCAAAATAGTAACAATATCCGTCTATCCACTGCCATCCGGTAAGCATACCGCCTCCGGTTGTCTGATCAGGATTGAAAAAATACCATTTGCCCTCAGGACTTTTATACCATCCTGTGTGCATATGTCCTGACACTCCGTCTTTGGCGGAATCAAAATAATATTCTACACCGTTTATATTTTGCCATCCGGTTTTCATTTCTCCACTTTCAGGATCAAGATAATACCATCCTGAAGAAGTCTCAACCCAGCCCTTATGAACTTCATTTTTCTCATTATAAAACTTCCAAGTATCGCCTGACAATTCCCACTTGCCCTTTGTAACGGCTCCCTGACTTGAAAATGTATTGGTAAATCCTAATGTAGAAACAAACATGAACGTAAATATTCTACTAAACGTTCTTTTCACAAAATAAGTACCCCCTCCAGTATAATTGTGGTCAAATTTAATATTGTATTGAATGAAAAATAAAATCAGTAAACTGTGATTTTACTACCTCCTTTCTAAAATAATCAATTTGATACTCGGTTTCAAATTATTTTCTGCAAATTTATACATCTATGATAATTAATACAACAGTAAGTATTACCTAACTTAAAGATGTAAAAAAAGAGCTTTTAACACTCTTGAGGCAGATTTATATATTAATTTTATCTATATTTTCAGATAACTATATAACTAAGTATATTGATGTTAGATTTTTTTCATCCATTACGCGTGCAATTATAGCATAGTTTATATACATAGTAAAGAACTTATATACACTTGTATGAATATATTCAATATTTCTACATTAATATACATATTATATTATCTTACAATTAGTTTGTTCATTTTTTTAACAAACTTAAGGAAATTCCATTCATAAATTTTATTGCATAATTATAACAGAAACTTAATATCTATAAAATATAAAATCAATGTTGTATTTTATAAGATATAGAATTATACTAACTTGTATATTTTAGAACAGAGGTAAACAATGGCTTTTGACGGTATAGTTATATCAAATTTATCATATGAGCTTCATTCAAATCTGGTTGGAGGCAGAATATCAAAGATTTCCATGCCTGAGGAAAATGAGCTTATTTTTACAATAAAGAACAATGCAAAGACCTATAGACTTTTTATATCTGCAAGTGCTTCACTTCCTTTAATATACCTTACAGATATAAATAAGCCGGCACCTAAGGTTGCCCCGGCATTTTTGATGTTACTTAGAAAATATATAGGTAGTGCAAAGATAACAAATATATTCCAAATGGGTTTGGAGAGAATACTTTGCTTTGAGCTTGAACACTTAAATGAGCTTGGAGATCTCAGCCGCAAAAAAATGTATGTTGAGATAATGGGCAAGCATTCAAATATCATATTTACAGATGAAAATAATAAGATAATTGATTCCATCAAGCGAATATCTGCAAATATGAGTTCACTTAGAGAAGTACTGCCGGGAAGAGAATATTTTCTGCCTGAAGAACTTAAGAAAAAAGATCTGTTAAATACAGGACTTGAAGAATTTATAGAGATTTTAAAATCAAAGGAATACCCTCTTTCAAAGTCTATATACATGAACTTTGCAGGTATAAGTCCGCTTATAGCTGAGGAAATAATCTTAAGAGCATCGCTTTTATCACAGGCTCCTTCCACATCTCTTGGTGAACTTGAGTACACTCACCTGTTTCATACAATACAAAATCTCCTTGAAGATATAAACACTCACAACTTTACTCCGAATATAATATATAAAGGTGAAGAGGCGATTGAGTTCTCTTCAATAAATCTTTATTCATATGAAGGTAAAGAGTACAAAAAAGAATCTTTTGACTCAGTAAGCAAGATGCTTTATGATTTTTATTCATCAAGAGAAGCATTTGTACTTAACAGACAAAAAAGTTCGGATCTGCGACGTATTGTAAATACGGCACTTGAAAGAGCAAGCAAAAAGTATGACCTTCAGGAAAAGCAGCTTCAGGATGCCGATAAAAAGGATATCTACAGAGTATACGGCGACCTTTTAAATACCTATGGCTACAGCCTTAAAGGGGGAGAGAGTTCCTTTACTACAGAAAATTTCTATGATGATAATAAGAAAATCACAATACCGCTTGATAAAAATAAATCCGCAAAGGAAAATGCAAAGAAATACTATGATAAGTATGCCAAACTCAGCAGAACCACAAAGGCTCTAAGCGAAGAGATTTTAAAGACAAAAAATGATATGGAACATCTGCAATCCATTCAGACCGCCTTGGAGGTTTCAAGTGATGATGAGAGTCTTTCTCAGATTCGTCAGGAGCTTGTGGATTTCGGATATATAAAGAAGCACTCTTCTGCCAAAAAACAAAAGATTGCCTCACATCCTTATCACTACATTTCAAGTGACGGCTATGATATATATGTAGGTAAGAACAACTACCAAAATGAAGAGCTTACTTTTAAGGTTGCTACCGGAAATGACTGGTGGTTTCACGCCAAGGGAATGCCGGGCTCACATGTGATTTTAAAATCAAACAATGAAGAGGAACTTCCTGACAGAGCTTATGAAGAAGCTGCCGCTCTTGCAGCCTTTTATTCCAAGGCAAAGGATGCTGATAAGGTGGAAGTTGACTACATCCAAAAGAAAAATATAAAAAAAGTTGCAGGTGCCGCTCCCGGATTTGTAATCTACCACTCCAACTGGTCAATGGTAGCCACACCGAAGGCGAATCTGCAACAAAAATAAATTATATGGGCTTTATTCACTGCTACAGCCACTCTTTGTGGTAGCGAATATAAGCCTTTTTTACTGCCGTAACAAGTATCATATATGCCAATACACATGGTATAAGATATAAAAAGAATGATAAAGGCAATGAAACAAATCCTATCGCCTTACCTAACAAAGTAAACGGTATTATAGTAATAACTATGATTCCGAAGAAATTAAGCATTGTAAGCGGAGCCGATGCTCTACTTTGTATAAAAGGTAACTTCATGGTACGAATCATATGTATAACCAGTGATTGGCTCCACATGGATTCGACAAACCAGCCTGCCTGAAACATTGCAACATATGTAACTCTGATACGGTTAAGCTCATCACCGCTAAAATGACTTGCAAGATTATTATATGTAACTCCGTGACTTACAAAATGAGGGCAGAACACAAAGTACATAAATGCAAATGTCATAAAGTCAAAAATTGAACTTGTAGGCCCTATCCATACCATAAACTTACCGATACTTGAAGCGTCCCACTTCTTCGGCAACTTGATAAACTCCTCGTCCACATTGTCCCAAGGAATTGCACTGCAACATGAATCATATATAAGATTCAGTAAGATAAGATGCATACTCTCCATAGGAAGGAAAGGCAAGAGTGCGGAAGCACCCAGCACGGAAAACATATTTCCGAAGTTTGACGATGCGGTCATCTTGATATACTTTATCATATTTGCAAAGGTCTTTCGTCCCTCTATGATTCCCGACTCCAAGACCATAAGGTCTTTTTCAAGAAGTATAATATCTGCAGACTCCTTGGCCACATCCACTGCAGTATCTACAGAGATACCTATATCCGCCACTTTCATAGCCGCAGCATCATTGATACCGTCACCCATAAATCCTACAGTATGTCCGTTTTCTCTAAGTACCGATACCACTCTTGACTTCTGACTTGGAGTGAGCTTTGCAAAGACGTCCGTTACCTCGGCCACTTTCTTAAGCTCCTCATCATCCATCTTTTCGATATCACCGCCAAGCAGCATATTTTTTACTTCAAGACCTACCTGATTACATATGGTTTTTGTAACCTTTTCATTATCTCCTGTAAGAATCTTTGTTCTGACACCATGCTCTCTTAATGCCTTTATTGCACCTGCAGCCGACTCCTTCGGCGGATCCAAAAATGCAAGATACCCCATAAGTATCATCTCACATTCATCATCCACACTGCAGCTTTGTTTTTCTATATCTTTTCTTGCAATCGCAAGTACACGGAATCCCTTTACATTAAGATCATCCACCGTATCAAGGATCTTTTTTCTGAAGTCGTTTGTAATAGGTTCCACATTTCCGTTGTACTCGGCATATGAGCATACGGCAAGCATCTCTTCAACAGCACCCTTTGTAACCATCTTTATTGTGCCTGCGTGATTTTGTACCACTGTTGTAAGTCTTCTTCTACCAAAGTCAAACGGTATCTCGTCAATCTTTTTATAGTTTTCAGACAAGTCAAGAAGCTGTGAGTCGTTTGCCTCCTCTTCCTCAGTCCTTTGAATGATGGCAAGGTCCATAAGATTTTTATAACCTGTCTGAAAATAGCTGTTAAGATAACCGTATCTAAGTACTCTTGAGTCCTCATCTCCTTTTATATTAAGGTGATATTCAAGTACCACTCTGTCCTGTGTCAAGGTCCCGGTCTTATCCGTACACAAAATATCCATAGCACCGAAGTTTTGTATTGAATTCAGGTTCTTTACAATTGTCTTCTTCTTACTCATTGAAACCGCACCTTTTGCAAGACAGCTTGTTACGATCATCGGAAGCATCTCAGGAGTAAGTCCCACCGCAATTGATATTGCAAACAAAAATGCCGAAATCCAGTTTCCTTTTGTAACACCGTTAATTACAAACACCAAAGGCACCATTACAAGCATAAATCTTATAAGTACCCATGAAACGGCATTTACACCCTTTGTAAAGTTGGTCTCCACAGACTCTGTAGCTATTGCCGACGTCATAGAACCGAAAAGTGTGTTGTCTCCTACAGATACAACTATTGCAGCAGCACTTCCCGATATGACATTGCTGCCCATAAAAGCTATATTTGTATACTCCGTGATATTGTCCTTCTTTTCACAGACTATAGCAAGTTTTTCTATAGGTTCACTCTCACCGCTAAGACTTGACTGGCTGACAAAGAGATCCTTTGCCTCTATTATCCTCACATCTGCAGGAATCATGTCACCAGCTGAAAGGTATACAATATCACCTACCACCACTTCATCAAGCGGTATCTCTATATGACTTTTATTCTGTCTTGTAACCGTACAGGTGGTGGTAATCATAGCTAAAAGCTTTGCCGCAGCATCACCGCTTCTGCTCTCCTGAATAAATCTGAGTACACCCGATACAAATACCATTGTAAGTATGATAATCACCGTTACAGGATTGAAGTCTTTTTTTGTATTTCCGAACATATGAAGTATAGGAAATATAATATCGGTAACTGTGGAAACTACAGCAAGACAAATAAGCACCACAGTAAAAGGATTTATAAATGCCTCAGCCAATCTTTCCACAATAGATTTTTTCTTCTCTTTTTTTACCTTATTTGAGCCGTATTTATCTCTGCTCTCATCCACCTCGTCTTCAGTAAGTCCGCTTAAATTTATATTCAAATATTCTTTTATGTCCTCAACCTTGTGAGTGGCCATATATTCAATATTTGTGTTCATATTATATTCCAATCTTTTCTACTGCCTTATCCCTAAGCATCAGTGCATCCACCGCCTGTTTCGGATCTTTGTTCTCAAAGAGTACGGCATTTACCTCATCCACTATCGGCATACATATATTATATTTATTTGCAAGAGCCTTGGCCGCCTTGGCTGAATAAACGCCCTCAACCACCATGGCAACTTCCTTCATGGCCTCATCCATACTCATTCCCTGTCCCATAAGCATACCGGCTTTTCTGTTTCTGCTGTGCTTACTGGCACAGGTCACTATCAAATCTCCGATACCTGAAAGCCCGTAGAATGTCTCTATATTTGCACCCATTGCAGTGCCCAGCCTGCTTATTTCCACTATTCCTCTGGTAATAAGTGCCGCTTTGGCATTGTCTCCATATCCAAGTCCGTCAGAGATACCTGCCGCCAAAGCTATAACATTTTTCAGTGAGCCTCCCAGCTCAATGCCAAGCATATCTGTAGAAGTATACACTCTGAATACCGGACTCATAAATGTTGACTGTATAATTTTTGCAGTCTCCATGTCCTTTGCACCTGCCACACATGTGGTAGGAAGAAGCCTTACAACCTCCTCGGCATGGCTGGGTCCTGAAAGTACCGCAATATCGGCATTCTTTATCTCATCCGAAATCTGGTCGCTAAGTATCTCCAAGGTACTTTCCTCTATTCCCTTGGCAACATTTACAATAATCTGATTTTCCTTATAAAAAGGTGCCATTTTCTTTGCTGTAGCTCTTGTGAAAATAGAAGGAACTGAAAGTACACAGATATCCGCATTCTCCATGGCTTTCTCCAAATCATCTTCAAATGCTATGCCTTCATCAAAGATAATCCCCGGTAAATTCTTATGTGTACGTTTTTCTCTAAGTTCTTTTATCTCACTTTCAATTGCAGACCATACCTTGACACTATGTCCGTTGTCAAAGAGAAGTCTGGCAAGTGCCATACCCCAAGTACCTGAACCGATAACAGCTATTTTCATTTTTCCACCTTTTTCCCTATTTTATTCTCATTTCCGCTAAGCAGTCTCTTTATATTTGTTCTGTGCATAAATATGGAAAGAACTCCTATAGCGGCTGTCAAAAGTCTAAACTCCATAGAAGATTGTCCGTCTCCAAATCCATAACTGAACCTGACAAGGAAATGAGACATACCTATCAGAATAATCATTACAAATATAGAACCCAATGAAACATATCTTGTAATTGCAACTGTAATTATAAATACAATCAAACATACTACGGCTATTCTGATATCAAGTGCCAAAATTATGCCTGCTGTAGATGCCACACCCTTTCCGCCTTTAAATCCCAGATAGAAAGGAAAGTTGTGCCCAAGTACCACACCAAGCCCGATATATAACATATAGATATAGCTTAAGCTTACATTATCTCTAAAGATAAATCTTACAACCAAACATGGTATCAGTGACTTACAAAAATCGCCCAAAAATACAACCAATCCTGCCTTTGCTCCCAGCACTCTGAGTGTATTGGTCGCTCCGGCATTTCCCGAACCGTAGTTTCTGATATCCATTCTATGTATTTTGCCGAATATATATCCGGTTTCAATATTTCCTATAAAATATCCAATTATTAACAGCAGAATCCTAAGCATTACTTGTTGTCCTCTTTTCTCTCTCTGATAATAAATCTTATAGATGTACCCCTAAATCCGAATGCTTCTCTTATCCTATTTTCCAAATATCTTTGATATGAGAAATGCATAAGCTGCTTTATATTGACAAATATAACAAATGTAGGCGGCTTTACCGCTACCTGTGTAGCATAGAAAATCTTTAATCTCTTACCCTTGTCTGAAGGAGGCTGCTGCATTACCGTAGCTTCGGAGATAATCTCGTTTAACACACCTGTCTGTATTCTGAGAGTCTGATTCTCTCTTACAATATCGATAAGCTCAAAGAGCTTTTGAAGTCTTTGACCGCTTAATGCCGATATAAAGATAAACTCCGCATAAGGCATAAAAGAAAGTATTCTCTTTATTTCATTGGTATATTCATAAATAGTCTTGTCATTTTTTTCAATCAAATCCCACTTATTTACCGCAACTATTATGCCCTTACCTCTGTCATGTGCAATACCTGCAATCTTGGCATCCTGTTCGGTAACACCTTCACTTGCATCAATAACAAGTATTACCACATCAGCTCTGTCTACAGCAGTTACAGTTCTTATTATAGAATATCTTTCAATATCTTCTTTTACCTTTGATTTTCTTCTAAGACCTGCGGTATCTATAAAAACATATTCCTGCTTATTGTTTACCACTACGGTATCTATAGCATCTCTTGTAGTACCTGCAATATCGGATACGATTACCCTGTTTTGACCTGTAAGTCTGTTGATAATGGATGATTTACCTACATTCGGCTTTCCGACTATTGCAATTCTAGGTCTGTCATCATCCTCCTCATCTTCAGTGTCCTTATTCTTAAAGTGTGAAGCTACAGCCTCAAGCAGATCTCCTATTCCAAGCCTTGATGATGCAGATACAGGTATAGGGTCTCCTATACCTAAGTTGTAAAATTCGTATACATCATTTCCGAACTTAGCCATGGAGTCAACCTTATTTACCGCAAGTACAACAGGTTTTCTTGACTTTCTGAGCATATCACAGACTTTGGAATCCGAATCCACAAGACCTTGGCGCACATCTGTAATAAATACAATTACATCCGCCGTCTCAATAGCTATCTCGGCCTGCTCTCTCATCTGTGAAAGTATAACATCGCTACTGTCAGGCTCGATTCCGCCTGTATCAATCAGTGTAAAATTCATATTAAGCCATGTGCAATCCGCATAAATCCTGTCTCTGGTTACTCCCGGTGTATCCTTAACTATTGAAATCGGTTCACCTGCTATGGCGTTAAACAATGTAGACTTTCCTACATTCGGTCTACCTATGATGGCAACTACGGGTTTACTCATTTTTAACTCCTTTTTCATATGCCTTATAGGCATTTTCTTCTATATAATTATCAGATACTATGGCATTTACAAGGTCATAGCCTGACTGACCTACTATTACAGTCTTTGTGTCCAGCTCTCTTTCAATATCACTTCTGGTCAAATCGTCAAGCAATACTTCTTCACCGCTTCTGAACATATTTACAGATAACAAAAGTCTGTCTCCAAGGTCTTTACCTTTCAGCTGATTTATAATATCAACTCCGGTTAAAAGCCCGGCCACTGTAATTCTCTCACCGAAAAAATCATTCCTTATCACATAGAGATTGATCTTTTTACTTGGAAATTTTTCTTCTATTTCCTTTAAAAGTTCTTCCATAGAGTGCGCCGGCAATATGGCTGTGGCAACACTTATAACTTCTTCTTTTTTTATATCGGCCTTCGAAACTTCTAATGTCTCTACAGCATCTTTTACCTCTTCACTTAGAAGCCTTAACATACCGACACCGTTTTCAAGCTGTATATAACCGTCATAGGTATCTTCAGACGGCATCTGCCTTCCCGCTATCAGATAAAATTCATCACTGGCCTGTGCAAAATGCATACCGCACTTTTTCATCGCCTTTTGTTGAATTTCTTCTATTATATTGATAGTCTCTTTTGCCTTCTCCTTATCTACCAAAGTCAGTCTAGGCAAATCGTCTCTGAACTTTGTGATACCTACAGGCACTACTGATACGCTCTCCATCGTCGGAGCGTATTTTAACAAATCGTTAAGTGTACGCCTAAGTTCCTCACCGTCATTATACCCCGGACACATAACCACCTGCCCGTTCATAGGCACATTTTTCTCATAAAGCTTATCTATATACTTTAGAGACTCATCTGCAAAACGGTTGTGAAGCATCTCTTTTCTAAGTTTGGGATTTGTAGTATGTACGGATATATTGATAGGTGCCAGATTAAATCTTATTATTCTGTCGATATCCGCATCCTTCATATTTGTGAGTGTTACATAATTGCCCTGCAAAAATGATAATCTTGAGTCGTCATCCTTAAAATAGAGAGTCTCTCTCATTCCTTTCGGCATCTGATCTATAAAGCAGAATATACAGTTGTTAGTACATGACTTATAATCACTCATAAGTCCCTCATCAAACTCAAGTCCTATATCCTCATAGTCACTCTCTATATCAAGTTCCCACTCTTCACCGTTTGCCTTTTCAATCACCATAGTGAATTCTTCGGCATTTATATAATATCTATAATCTAATACATCTTTTATCTCATTGCCGTCAATAGACATCAGCTTGTCTCCCGGCTCTATCTCCAGTTCTTCAGCTATCGACCCCTTGGCAACGCTCTTTATTACATGAAAATTCATCTTACTCCATTCATTTGTAAATAGCAAATGACCATAATCATTACACTTGCCTTCTTATAATAACAATCTCACATTTGTTTGTAAAGTATAAGAAGGGGATGTCGGGAAATAAGCATTTCTACTCCCCGCAGAACTAAATAAAAATATCCTGACA
>NZ_DBHIEQ010000046.1:0-10245 GCF_057250505.1 Lachnoanaerobaculum sp.
AGTAATAATGGGGCTTTCAGCCACTTTCATGGCGTTGACATGAATAATCTAGGTTAGATTTTCAGTTGTCAAGTAAAGCGCTTGACAGTTGAAAATTGAAAGCTTTAAATGGAAATAAACTTTTCACCCTAGGTGACTTTTAAAGCATATCGTGTATAGTAAAAATAAATTTTGAAGGTCATATTTGACAAAATATAATTAAAGTAATACAATTGTATTACATAAGAAAGGAGAGAGTTATGTCTGTAATTAGTTTGAGAGTTCCTGAAAATGAATTGAACGTTTTTAAATCATATGCAAAACATAATAATAAGTCCTTGTCTGAAATAATCAGAATTGCTATGCTTGAACGTATTGAGGACGAATATGATCTTAAGGTTTTTGAAGAATATGAGGCTGAGAAAAAATCAGGTACACTAAAAACAAGACCAATTAGTGAACTTTGGAAAGAACTTGACTTATGATTTATGAAATAAGTACAACAGAAAAATTTGATAAAGCATTAAAAAAATTAGATAGGCAAACTCAAAGGATAATTAAAGCATGGATTGAAAAAAATCTGATAAACTGTGAAAATCCAAGAATCCATGGTAAAGCTCTTACGTCAAACAGGAGCGGACAATGGAGATATAGAGTTGGAGACTATCGTATTTTAGCTGAAATACATGATAATAAACTTGTTTTAATTCTCGTTGATGTCGGGCATAGAAGAGATATCTATTTGTTTTAAAGCATGTATACTAATTTTTCAAGCTGTCAAGTAAAAACACTTGACAGCTTCTTTTTATGCTGTTATACTCTCACAGTATGGAAAATAACGATATTGAAAAATATATCAATCAAGGTACTTTATACGAATTTTACGGCAAGCTTTTGACAGTGCATCAGCAAAGGATTTATGAGGATGTGGTGTTTAATGACTTATCACTGAGTGAGATTGCCGAAAATGAAGGCATAAGCAGGCAAGGGGTCAGCGATCTTATAAAGAGGTGCAATAAGGCCTTGGTGTCTTATGAAGAAAAGCTTGGATTGATAAGAAAGTTTGATGAAACAAAATCTTATGTAAAAGAGATACAAAAGATTGTTAAGATATATCAGGACACAAAGGATGAGGGACTTGTTGCAAAGATTGATGAGCTTTCGTCCAAGATACTGGATGTATAGGAGGTTTTAAATGGCTTTTGAAAGCTTATCCGAAAAACTTCAAAATGTTTTCAAGAATCTTCGCGGCAAGGGCAGACTTAGTGAGGACGATGTACGAATCGGACTTAAGGAAGTAAGACTTGCGCTGCTTGAAGCTGATGTAAGCTTTAAGGTAGTGAAGGATTTTATAAAGAGTATTCAAGAAAAGGCAACAGGTGCCGATGTACTCAATTCGCTCACACCGGCTCAGCAGGTTATCAAGATTGTTAACGATGAGATGGTTTCACTTATGGGAAGTGAGACTACAGAACTTAAGATAAAACCTTCAGGTGAGATAACCGTTATCATGATGGCAGGTCTTCAAGGCGCAGGTAAAACGACCACAACCGCAAAGCTTGCCGCTAAATTAAAGAAAAAAGGCAACTCTCCGCTGCTTGTAGGTTGTGATATCTACAGGCCTGCCGCTATAGAGCAGTTGAAAAGAAACGGTGAGAAGGTGGATGTGCCTGTATTTGAAATGGGAACAAATCATAAGCCTGTAGAGATTGCAAAAAAGGCTATAGAGTATGCCAAAGAGAATCGCCACAATATCGTATTCCTTGATACCGCCGGACGTCTGCATATAGATGAAGATATGATGGACGAGCTTATTGAGATCAAGGATAATGTAAATGTTGACGACATAATCTTGGTGGTGGATGCCATGACAGGTCAGGATGCCGTAAATGTAGCCGAGACTTTCAATGCAAAGCTTGATATCACCGGAGTAATACTTACAAAGCTTGACGGTGACACCAGAGGCGGTGCGGCTCTTTCCGTACGTGCCGTTACAGGCAAACCGATACTCTATGTAGGTATGGGTGAGAAGCTCTCTGATTTGGAGCAGTTTTACCCTGACAGAATGGCAAGCAGAATCCTAGGAATGGGTGATATCCTTTCGCTTATTGAAAAGGCCGAGATGGATATGGACTCTGAGAAGGCAAAGAAACTTTCTCAAAAAATTGCCAAGGCTGAATTTGATTTCAACGACTTTTTAGATCAGCTGGAACAGCTTGAAAAGATGGGCGGAATGGCAAGTATACTCAGTATGTTACCCGGAATCGGAGGCAAGGCTGCTCTGCCGCAGGTGGATGACAGTCAGATGGTAAAGATAAAGGCCATTATTCAGAGTATGTCTGAAAAAGAAAGACTTGATCCGAGTCTTTTAAACCCTTCCAGAAAAAACAGGATTGCAAAGGGTTCAGGTGTAAATATCGGTGAAGTCAATCGTCTGGTTAAGCAGTTTGAACAGATGAAAAAGATGATGAAGCAGTTCCCGGGAATGATGAAGAATAACAAAAAGCGAGGAGCCCTTGGAGGTCTTTTCGGCGGGAAGTTAGGTTTTTAAGGATTCTATTCTAGATATTAGAATTGATCATATATAGATTTTTATAGCTATTAGGAGGATAATAAAATGGCAGTTAAGATGAGATTAAAGAGAATGGGACAGAAGAAGGCACCTTTCTACAGAGTAGTAGTTGCTGACGCTCGTTCACCAAGAGACGGTAGATTTATCGCTGAGGTAGGTACATATGATCCTACAGTTGATCCAAGCGTAATCAAATTTGACGAGGAGAGCACAAAGAAGTGGCTTTCAAACGGTGCACAGCCTACAGACAGAGTTGCTAAGCTTTTAAAGAGTGCCGGTTTATTATAATAAGGACTGAATATGAAAGAAGTCATTGAAGTTATAGCAAAAGCTTTGGTTGACGACCCGGCTTCAGTAAAAGTTGAAGAGACAATTGACGGTGATACTACTGTTTGTACACTGTCTGTAGCCGAGGCTGATATGGGCAAGGTTATAGGTAAGTCAGGAAAGATAGCAAAGGCTATACGTTCCATAATAAAGTCAGCATCTATAAGAGCTGAAAAGAAAGTAGTATTAGAGATAAAATAACAAGCAAGCTGCTACATATGTAGTGGCTTTATTGTTATCTAAAGGCTTATTAAGTAATTTTGAGAGTGAATAAAATGACAGATAGATTTAGAGTGGGAGTCATTACAAGTTCTCACGGAATAAAGGGTGAGGCGAAGGTTTATCCTACATCTGATGACTCAAACAGATTAAAAAAGATTAAAAAGGTATATGCAAATATCAAGGGAGTTGAGACAGTACTTGATATTGAAAGTGTCAGATTTCAAAAGAATATGGCACTTGTAAAATTCAAGCAGTTTGATAATCCTGAAGCAATACAGGCTTTAAGAAATGTAGACCTTTTTGTTGACAGAGAGAATGCCACACCGCTAAAAAAGAATGAAAATTATATTGCGGATCTTATAGGGCTTGATGTGATAGATGAAAACAACACTCGGATAGGAAAGGTTACAGATGTTTTCCCTACAGGTGCAAACCATGTAATGGAAGTGGATACAGGCGAAAAAAAAGTGCTTTTCCCATATATCAGTCAATGTATACTGGATGTAAACCTTGACGAGGGAGAAATTAAAGTCCATGTTTTGGACGGACTTTTGGATTTATAATATGAAGTTTTTTTGTTTAACATTATTTCCCGAGATGATAGAAATGTGTATGAACACAAGTATAGTCGGTAGAGCCATAAAAAACGATTTATTATCAATGGAAGCTATAAATATTCGTGATTATACACTTGATAAACATAGAAGAGTGGATGATTATCCTTACGGCGGCGGTGCAGGTATGGTAATGCAGGCTGAACCTATACATAAAGCTTATGAAAGTATATGTGACAGGCTTGGTAAGAGGGCAAAGCTTATATATCTTTCACCACAGGGCAAGGTGTTTGATCAAAATGATGCCAAAGAGCTTGCAAAGCTTGATGAAATAGTATTTCTCTGCGGACATTATGAGGGTGTCGATGAAAGAGCACTGGAACTTACAAACGCGCAGTGTTATTCAATAGGTGATTATGTGCTTACAGGAGGTGAGCTTCCTGCACTTGTGATGATGGACGCCATTGCAAGGATGGTGGACGGCGTGCTTACCAATAATGAAAGTGCGGATTTTGAGTCGTTTGAAGACAATTTGCTTGAGTACCCGCAGTATACAAGACCTGTAGAATATGAGGGACTTAGGGTGCCTGATATGCTTCTTTCA
Organism: Lachnoanaerobaculum sp.; assembly: GCF_057250505.1. Classification (NCBI taxonomy): domain Bacteria; kingdom Bacillati; phylum Bacillota; class Clostridia; order Lachnospirales; family Lachnospiraceae; genus Lachnoanaerobaculum; species Lachnoanaerobaculum sp. The sequence continues at coordinate 4,259 of NZ_DBHIEQ010000046.1, forward strand.
GGTCACCACAAGAATATAGAAGAATGGCGCAGAAAAGAGTCTATAAAGAGGACTTATCTTAACAGACCGGATTTACTAAAGAATGCCGATCTTTCAAAAAAAGATTTGGAGTATTTGGATGAGTTAAAAAAGGAAGGCGGTGAATGTAATGATTAGAGAAGAGATAAATGAGATAAAAAAGCAGTTTAACAAGGATACAAATGTTATTACAAAGTATGCCGGATGCTATGTTGATGCTGAAAAAAATATAAAATTTATGACAAAGGATGCTTTTTACTCACTGCCTGAGGAAGACGCCTTCAAATATGAGGAGATTTTCAGAAAGACTCTTTCAGGTGCTGTCGGAAAATCTTTGTTGACTCTGGATTTTTCTATTGATGAGGAAGGTGAAGATACTCCGCATGAATTTCTTATGAAACTTAGAGAGAGCAGACTTGACGATGAGTTGATTTTGGATGAATTTTTCAGAAAAGTTATTGACGCATATGAGTATGCCGAAAACTACTACATTATACTGGTCGATATGATGTATGACATACCGGGTAAGTCAAGTGATAAGCTTTCAATGGAAGATGCTTCAAATGAAGTTTATCGCGGTCTGCTTTGCAGTATCTGCCCTGTCACATTGTCAAAGCCGGCACTCAGCTACTTTGCAAATGAGGGCGTAATTGCAAACAGAATCAGAGATTGGATTGTAGGTATGCCTATGCACGGATTTTTATTTCCGGCTTTTACAGACAGAACTACAGATATACATGCGGCACTATACTTCAGCAAGAAAAACGATGCTCTGAATGAGAGTTTTATAAATGAGATTATAGGTGTAAATCCTCCGATGTCGTCAGTAATGCAAAAAGAGACCTTTGAAGCAGTATTATATGATGTCTTAAGAGATGAACTTACAATGCCTGTGATGTCGGCTCTGAGTTCAAATATGCTTGATCTTATTGCCGAGAATTCACAAAATCCCGAGCCGCTTGTACTTACCAAAAACGATATGGTAAAACTTATATCAAAAAGCGGTGTCTCCGATGAGGCCGTGGAATCATATGAGAAAAGTGCGGATGCGGATATTGAGGTATTTGCAGACAATGTGGTTGATACAAGAAAGTTTGAGGTAAAGACTCCGGGTATCACCGTAAAGACGGATACGGATTCAATTGAGAAGCTTGAAACCAGAGTGATAGACGGCAGAAAATATCTGCTTGTACCTATTGAGGATGATGTTGAAGTAAACGGAATGCCTGTGAAAGCATAAATTTACAAAATTAAACTGTGAAAAACTATTTTCATATTGACTTTTTTTATAAAAAGTTTTAAGATTAAGTAAATAAAATAATAATTCTTCGGGGCGGGGTGTGATTCCCTACCGGCAGTATAGTCTGCGACCTGCATAGCAGTTGATTTGGTGAGATTCCAAAACCGACAGTATAGTCTGGATGAGAGAAGAGTGTTTTCAAGATTCGTTTAATCGCCCCCTATTCTTAGGGGGTTTTTATTTTGGAAAACACACTCCGAAGCATATGCTATGGAGGTAGTTTATGTTAACAGCAGTAGTTGATAATTTAGTTTTTGTGGCAGAATTCCTCGGAATTGTATTTGCCACATTTGTAGTCGCATTTGTCTTTGAAAAGATAGCAAATAAAAGGTCGGGGTATGGCGGGTCTGTTATTAACACTCAAAAGATTGCCATGATCGGTCTTTTCGGTGCAATAAGTACAATACTTATGATGTTTGAAATTCCGCTTCCTTTTGCACCTACATTTTATAAGCTTGACTTTTCAGAGTTGCCTATAATGATAGTTACCTTTGCTTTCGGTCCGGTAGCAGGCGTGCTTACAGAGTTTATAAAGATTTTACTTAAGGTGATGTTTAAGTCTACATCTACAGCCTTTGTAGGTGAGCTTGCAAACTTCTGTGTAGGTGCTTCACTTATTCTTCCTGCAAGTATTATCTATATTTTCAACAAGACCAGAAAGGGTGCTTTGGTAGGCAGTATCACAGGTACAATTATAATGACCGTTTTCGGTTCGGTGTTTAATGCACTTTATCTTTTACCTAAGTTTGCACAGCTTTTCGGAATGGATTTAAATGCTATTATAGGTATGGGAAGTGCGATAAATCCTTCAGTAAGCAATATTCAAACATTTGCACTTATGATTGTGGCACCTGTGAATTTATTGAAAGGTACTTTGATATCGACACTTACTATAGTTTTATACAAGAAGTTTTCACCTGTTTTAAAGCACGGCAAAGCTTTCAGAGAAGTGAATATGGCAAAATAATATTTTATAGCTTAGGGGGATATATGTTTAAGAACAGTAAATCGTCACAGGCTTTCGTCAAGGCTTTACACACTTTCGGTATGGTTTTACTTATAATAACAGCATTACCGATTTATATTTTGCTTGAGCTTTGTAAGATGCAAAAAAGAAGATAATTATCTTAAATAATTAAGACCGGCATATTTTTGCCGGTTTTTTATTTTGGTCTTATTGCTTTTTTTAAATTATATTCGTATAATGGAATCTTAGACAAATATACAACAAATTGCAATATTTAGCCTAAGAGTAAGGAGTTTGATGAAAGAGGACAATTTTAATTTTCTGAATGAAGATATAGAGACTCAGATTGATAAGCCTGCTGATTTTACATCACCTGAAAGATTACACAAAAAGCTTATTGAAATCATATTGCATTATCATCCGTCAGATGATATCTCTATGATAACTAAAGCTTATGAACTTGCAAAAAAAGCACATAACGATCAAAAGAGAAAGTCAGGTGAACCGTATATAATTCACCCTATTTGTGTTGCGATAATCCTTGCCGAGCTTGAGCTTGACAAAGAGACTATAGCTGCGGGACTTTTGCATGATGTAATAGAGGACACCGTAATAACATATGATGAACTTGCAGATATGTTCGGGGTGGATGTTGCCAATTTGGTAGACGGTGTTACAAAGCTGACACAGCTCTCACTGAAGAATGACAAGATTGAGATGCAGGCTGAAAATCTTAGAAAGATGTTCCTTGCTATGGCAAAGGATATCAGAGTCATACTTATAAAGCTGGCGGACAGACTCCACAATATGCGTACGCTTCAATATATGAAGCCTGAAAAGCAAAAAGAAAAGGCAAGGGAGACTATGGATATATATTCTCCTATTGCACAAAGGCTGGGTATTTCAAAGATAAAGGTGGAACTTGACGACCTTTCATTAAAATATTTGCATCCTGATGTATATTATGATTTATCGGAAAAGTTGGCGTTCAGAAAAGAACAAAGGCAGCAATTTGTTGATGAGATAATAAAGAAGTTTTCACAACATTTATCTGAAACAGGAATGAAATTTACAATCAACGGCAGAGTAAAGCACCTCTTTTCAATATATAAAAAGATGGTGAATCAAAATAAGACACTTGATCAGATCTATGATGTATTTGCCATCAGGATTATTGTAGACAGTGTTACGGACTGCTACCTTGCGCTGGGTACGGCACATGAGATATATAAGCCTATCCCCGGCAGGTTTAAAGACTATATTGCCATGCCTAAGCCGAATATGTATCAGTCACTTCATACGACTTTAATATCGGATACAGGTCAGCCTTTTGAGGTACAGATAAGAACTGTAGAGATGCATAAGACTGCGGAGTTCGGTATTGCGGCACACTGGAAGTATAAAGAGAGCGGAAGCGGCTCTGTAGCAAAGGGAGCTGAAGATGCCAAGATGAATTGGCTCAGACAAATACTTGAATGGCAGAGAGATATGTCCGACAATGCCGAATTTTTAAAGGTAATAAAGAGCGACCTTGACCTTTTCTCAGACAATGTATACTGCTTTACTCCGGACGGAGATGTAAAAAATCTTCCTGCAGGTTCAAACCCTATAGATTTTGCTTATTCCATACATTCAGCTGTAGGAAACAAGATGGTGGGTGCCAGAGTAAACGGAAGACTTGTAAATATCGACTACGAGCTTAAAAGCGGTGACAGAGTAGAGATAATCACTTCACAAAACTCGAAAGGCCCAAGCAGAGACTGGTTAAATATCGTAAAGTCAAATCAGGCCAGATCAAAGATACAGCAGTGGTTTAAAAACGAATTAAAAGAGGACAATATCCTTCGCGGAAAGGATATGCTTGAAAAATACTGTAAGGCAAAGGGTATCAACTGGGCTGAGATAAACAAACCTCAATTCCAGGAAAAAGTAATGAAACGATATGCTATCAAAGACTGGGATTCCATTTTAGCTTCTTTGGGACACGGAGGACTTAAAGAAGGTCAAATCATCAACAAGATGGTGGAAGAGAGAAACAGAATCGCAAAGAAGGAATTCAACGACAGTGCAATACTTGAGAGCATTGGTGACGGCAGTGACAAGGAAGTCATTGTAAAGAATTCAAAGTCGGGTATTACCGTAAAAGGTATTGACGACCTTGCTGTAAGATTTTCAAAATGCTGTAATCCTGTACCCGGAGATGAAATAGTTGGATTTATCACAAGAGGTAGGGGTATATCTATCCACAGAACGGATTGTATAAATATCATGAATCTGCCTTCAGATGACAGAATCAGAATTATACCTGCCGAGTGGCAGGAGTTTGAGGATTCAAAGCTTGCCGAAAAGTATCAGACCGAACTTCAAATTTTTGCACACAACCGTACAGGACTTTTTATGGATATAACCAAAATCTATAGTGAAAATGATATTTCCATTACATCTATCAATGTTCGTACAAATAAAAACGATATTTCAACTATAAATCTTGTTTTTGATATAAAGGGAAGAGAGGAACTCAACTCACTTATAGGAAAGCTTCGACAGGTGAGCGGAGTAATAGATATTGAAAGGACTGCAGGTTAATGAATAAAATCGGAGTATATGTACTGACACTCGGTCCGGTACAGACAAATGTATATATAGCATATAATAAGGAAAGTCTGGAATGTTTTATAGTGGATCCGTCCGCACAGGCTGAAAATATTATAGATACAATAAAAGAACATAAATTAACACCGGTTGCAATTTTGCTGACACATGGTCATTTTGACCACATAATGGCGGTAAATGAATTGGTGAAAGAATATAATATTAAGGTTTATATTTCAAAATATGACGATGAGATGCTTTATGACAGCCGCAAATCAGGCGGAAGCTCCTTTATCGGAAGCGGATATATTACAAAGGCGGATGTACTCTTAAATGACGGTGATGTATTGCATCTGCTTGATAAGGATATAGTATTTATAGCAACTCCGGGACATACAAAGGGATCGGGTTGCTACTATATTGCAGATGAAAAGCTTTTGTTTTCAGGAGATACCGTCTTTAGAGAAGACTGTGGAAGAACAGATCTTTACGGCGGTGACAATCCGTCCATTATAAAGTCGATATATGAAAAGGTGTTGACTTTACCTGATGATGTAAATATACTGCCGGGGCATATGGATATGACTACCGTTGCACATGAAAAAAAGTACAATCCCGTAGCAATATATGTAAAAAAGCATGGTATTGACAGATGATTTCACTGCTTTTAGAGGATATGACCTTTGAACAGGATATAAGAGAGCTTTTAATGGCATTTTATCCCGGTGAAAAGTATATTTATACAGACGATACGGCAGTGTTAAGGCTTCACTTACATAAGAAAGAGCATGAGTATCATATAAGTATAAATACGGAAAGTGAAGCCATAGAGTTTTGTTCAAAGATAAAAGATACCAAGTTTGATACAAAAAATGAGTTGAAAAGAAATATTTATATCAATCTTTTAAAACTTGGAAACAAAGAGTTGCCTTGGGGTACACTTACAGGTATAAGACCTACCAAGATAGTGATGGATCTGCTTGAAAAAAATATGCCTCTTGAAGAAATAAAAAAACATCTCAAAGAGGTATATCTGGTAGGCGATAAGAGAATGAATCTTTGCATAGATACGGCTTTTAAAGAGTTTAATATTCTAAAAAAGATTGATTA
>NZ_DBHIEQ010000047.1:0-9261 GCF_057250505.1 Lachnoanaerobaculum sp.
TTTCTCCTTCAACTATATATTTTGTTAAATCAAACTCTGAAGGAGTGAAGCTGTCCTCACAGTAACCTATATAATGACCGTTTAACCATATGGTCGCCGCACTCTCCACGCCCTCAAACCTGAGTATAAGAGAGTCCTTTATAAAGCCCTTCGGCAATGTGAAATACTTTACATAACTGCCTACAGGGTTAAAATCTGTCGGAGCCTCTCCGGATTTTAGAGATTGTCTGCCGTCCCAAGGGTATGCTACATTGGCGTAGTGCGGTCTGTCATATCCTTCCATCTGTATATGTGCCGGAACTCTTATATCTTCCCAGTTCTTACAGTCATAATCCAAAGCTTCAAAGCCGTCAGGAGTACAGTTAAGATTTATAGAGTAGTCAAATTTCCATATTCCGTTTAAAGAATAGCAAAGTGAAGAAGTTCCCTTTAGTAACTCCGACTTATTTGCATATACACTATGATCAGAGTGGGCGGGAAGCCTGTTTTCCTCAAAAACAGAAGGGTTTGAAATATTTTTTAAGATATCTTTATTCATTTTTACCTCTCTTAAAGTTAAATTTTATCAATAAAAGGTATGAAATCTTAAAACAAGTTTCCACACCTTTAAAAAACATATAATATATTATTTTACAGCACCTGTAATACCTTCAGCAAACTGCTTTTGAAGCAGGAAGAATATGATAACGGTAGGTATACTGCAAAGCAATACTGCAAGCATCAAAACGCCGTAGTCTGTTACATAGCCCTCTTTCAGATTGGCAACCAGCATAGGCATTGTAATGGAAGTCTTCTCGGTCATTATTACCTTCGGCCAAAGATATGAGTTCCAAGCACCCATAAAGGTAATGATAGCGGCTGAAGCGTAGGTCGACTTCATTGTAGGAACGAAAATTCTTAGGAAGATATGAAATTCATTCAGTCCGTCAAGTCTCGCAGCTTCCAGTATATCATGTGGGAACGATCTGGCACTTTGTCTAAAGAGCATTATCAAAAACGGAGTTGATATGGTAGGAAGCAAAAATCCGAGAGTAGTATTAAGCAGTCCCCACTTCGAAAAAGCCTGAAACAGCGGAATCATAATAGCTACAAAAGGCACCATCATTGCAAGTAAGAGTACCGACATAACGGCGTCCTTTGCCTTGTCATGGTAGATTTCAAAGCCGTAGCCTGCAAGTGAACAGATAAAAAGTGCAAGTAAAGTCATTACTATGGAGTACTTAAAGGAGTTTGCCATAGCGCCTGAAACATTACCTGCCGCAAGCAGATTGGCAAAGTTCTTAAAAAGGTAGTTGCCCGGTAAGAGCGCACCTCTTATTACCTCGATACTGGTGTGAGTGGCACTGACAGCCATCCAGTACAGCGGAAAAACAGATATCAGTGATACAATTATTAAAAATATATATTTTATTGCAGTTTTCAGTTTAATCACGCTTATCACCTACTTTCATCTGGATTGCGGCAAGTACTGCTACCAAAATCAAAATAAGGAATGACATGGCGGCAGAGTAACCAAAGTTCGGCACATACTTAAAGGAAGAGTTATATATATAATGTGACATTGTAATAGTTGCATTGGCAGGTCCGCCGCCTGTAAGGTTTACAGATTCGTCAAACAGCTGCAATGTACCGTTTGTGGACATAATAGCTGTAAGCAAAATCATCGGCTTTAAAAGCGGAATGGTGATCTTTCTAAGTATCTGGAAATATGTAGCACCGTCAATCTTTGCAGCCTCGTATATTGAATATTCGATATTTTGAAGTCCTGCAAGATAAAATACCATGTTGTAGCCGGTCCATCTCCAAAGCAGAGCAATAATAATGACAATTCTCGCGGTAAAAGGATTTGACAAAAAGTTATATCCGTTGTGTAAGATACCGAGGTGTATAAGCACATTGTTGACATAGCCGTCTACCGCAAATAGAGATCTGAATATAATGGCATATGATACAAGTGAAGTGGCACATGGTAAGAATATACAGGTTCTAAAAAGCCCCTTGAATCTAAGATGTTTGTCATTAAGCAGTGATGCCAAAAGCAGTGCAAATAAAAGCATTATAGGTACCTGTACTATCAGGTATATAAAGGTGTTTTTCAAAGACTGCATAAAGACCGCATCTGAAAACATTCTTTTATAGTTTGTAAGTCCCGCAAAGGATATTTTTGCACCCACACCGGTTTGCATAGACAGTATTATGGCTCTTATCATAGGATAGAAGCTCATAACCGCTATAAGAAACGTTGCAGGAGTCAAAAATATCCAACCTGAGATATTTTGCTTTTGTGAGAGTGAAAATTTTTTCTTGTTTCCCATTTTTTCTCCTTCTATAAACAAAGGGGCAGACTTGACCATAGCCAAACCTACCCCCTGAAGTTTAAAATATTATTTACCCATTGCAAAGTTTACAGTGTCCTGAACAGTCTTAAGCTCGCTGTCCACATCGGCACCTGCAATGATATTTGTAGCAGCTACGGCTACGGCATCTCTTGCTTCATAGTAGTAAACACCTGTGTTGTTCTTTGGAGTCTTTGAAGCGAAATCTGTAAGAAGCTTATAAACTTCCTGTCCGCCGAAGAACTCTACCTTCTCGGAATAAGCTTCTGTATTACCTGCAGGTAACCATGTAGCAAGTGCACCGCTTGGAAGGATGCTGTCATAAAGCTTTGTACTTCCTGCAAATGTCTTTGCAAGGAAATCAACAGCCAAATCTTTCTTCTTTGAAGATCCGCTTACAGCCCAGCTTGAACCGCCGTTGTTTGAGTAGTTGGTCTGCTCTCCGATACCTGCAAGCTTAGGCAGATTTGTAACCGCCCACTTGCCTGACTGATCCTTTGCGGCTCTTATAGATCCCATAATCCAGCAACCGTTGATGGTTCCGGCTACAGTCTCGGCATTCATAGTTGTGATGTACTGGTCCCAGTCGTTTACAAGTACCATAACACCCGACTCTTTAAGTTCCTTATATGTCTCTAAAGCTTTCTTTAAAGTCTCATTTCCGACGATATTAGGGTTGCCCTCGGCGTCAAAGAGTGAAGCACCTGTAGACTGAAGCATAATCATTATGATATCCGCTTCATTTGCCTGACATGAAAGTAAAGGCTTTCCTGTTTTTGCAAGCACATCCTTACCGATCTCTATATATTTATCCCAGTCGATATCTGTAAGGTCCTCAACCTTGTAGCCTGCCTGCTCAAGAATATCTGTCCTGTAAGCCGCTATAACGGTACCGTTATCAAAAGGAACACCGTAATTTACATTGTTTATTGTGGAGTAAGCCAACTTACCCGGTGCAAACTGTGTGAAATCAAATGCCTTGGTATCTGTCAGATTTGTAAAAGCGTCAGGGAATGATATCTGATTTTTTGCAAATGCGTTATCCTGCATAAGGAAAATATCAGGTAATGTGGAGAGGTCTCCTGCAGCACCTGCAGTGCTGAGCTTGGTCTGAATATCGGCCCAAGGAGTCTCAACTATATTCAACTTAAAGTCGGGATGGTCCGCCTGATAAACCTTTTCGGCTTCCTTCATAGCGTTGATATTGAAAGCCGGGTCCCAACACCAAACTGTCAGAGTGTTGTCATCTGTAGCTGTTGCCGCATTGTCGGCAGCAGATGAATCGCCGGTAGAAGCAGCCTTGCCGCCGCCACAGCCTGACAGCAGTCCTGTACACATTGCACCAACCATAAGTGCACTTAAAATTCTTTTTTTCACGAAAAAGTCCTCCTTATTGTTACAATCCGGTAAAAGCTATGTTAATAAAATCGGGAAAATAGCTTAGTTAAATCGTTCGGAATTGCTTTTGTTTTTAAGGATTATACAATACATTAAAAATATTTGTCTATGGTAGTAGTGTACTATTATCGACCGTATTTTTGTGCAGAATGTAGAAGGCTAAATATAGAAACGGTATAATCAGAAAAAATAATGGAAATATCAGATAAAGTATATCCAATATATAAAAAACTCTTTGAAAATTGAAAAAACTTTCAAAGAGTTTAAGATTTTGCTGATGTAGAATATAAACTAATAAAGATGTAAGTGTTGTATAAAAATCTAGCTGTACTGTTTAATCAGTTTTATTATATTTGAGATACCGTTGTTGGCATCGGACTTTGACATGGCTTCTATATACTTTTGCCTGTTTTTATACAGTTCATGAATCTCGGCGGATAAAGAAACATCGCAAAGAGCTTCCTCATCTATAACCTTTGAATATCCTGAATTTTTAAAAGACTCGGCGTTCAATATCTGGTCTCCTCTGGAGGCGGCACCTGAGAGCGGTATCAAAAGATTCGGTTTTCTGAGAGCCAAAAGCTCACAGATGGTGTTGGCACCTGCTCTTGACACGACCACATCGGAGAGTGCAAAGAAGTCCTTTAATTCTTTATCGACATATTCATATTGAAGGTAGCCGGGTTTTCCTATAAGACTTTCGTCTTCATTTCCCTTACCGCAGATATGTATTACATTAAATTCCTTTAAAATATCGTCAAGAGACTTCCTTACGGCGTTATTTACAATGACTGAGCCGAGACTTCCTCCTATTATAAGTAAAGTAGGCTTATTATCAAAGCCTGTAAGTTTTTTTGCGACCTCCCTGTCACCGCAAAGGAGTTCTTTTCTGATAGGTGAGCCTGTAAGTACCGCCTTGTTCTTCGGGAGGTACTGTAAGGTCTCGGGGAAATTTGTGCAAATCTTGGTTGCAAACTTGGTGGCTATCTTATTGGCAAGCCCAGGAGTGATATCGGACTCATGTATAATCACAGGGACTTTTGAGAGTGCGGCGGCTATTACTACAGGCACACTTACAAAACCGCCCTTTGAAAAGACGATATCGGGTGAGTATTTTTTTATTATACTTTTTGCTTCAAATAGTCCTTTCATTACTTTGAAAGGGTCTGTAAAATTCTTCAAATCAAAGTATCTTCTTAGTTTTCCCGAGGATATGCCCTCATATGGAATATTCTGTGCCTTTATAAGGCCTTCTTCCATACCGTTTTTGCTGCCTATGTACTTTATATCATAGCCGGCTTCTTTTAGTGCAGGCAAGAGTGCAATATTCGGTGTGATATGTCCTGCTGTACCGCCACCTGTTAATATTATTTTTTTCATACAGTTTCCATTCTCATATTGTAATAAAAGTATTATATAAGTATAATTTAACAAATATAAATATTCAAGTGAGGAAGTACAATGATTGGTATAATCGGAGCGATGGAAGAGGAAATCTCAAAGTTAAAAGAGATTATGGACAATAAAGAAATACAGACAATAGCCGGAATGGAATTTGTCAAAGGCGAAATTGCAAAAAAGCAGGTAACTGTGGTACGTTCAGGAATAGGAAAGGTAAATGCAGCAGCCTGCACACAGATACTGATAGATGAATTTAAAGTTGATGCGGTTATCAATACAGGTATTGCAGGTTCGCTGAAAAACGAAATCAATATAGGAGATATTGTACTGTCTACAGATACCGTAATACATGATATGAATGTGGAGGGATTCGGCTACAAAAGAGGTCAGGTGCCGAGGATGGACGTATTTGCATTCCCTACAGATGATACTTTAAGAAGTCTGGCAAAAAAAATCTGTGAAGAGGATTTAAAAGATATTTCAGTATTTGAAGGCAGAGTATTAAGCGGTGATGTATTTGTGTCCGATAAGGCTGTTAAGGATGATTTGAAAGAAACTTTCGGAGGATACTGCACGGAGATGGAAGGCGCCGCAATAGCACAGGTCGCATACCTCAACAAGGTAAAGGCGCTTATAATAAGGTCAATATCCGACAAGGCCGACGACAGTGCAAGTATGGACTATTCCGAGTTTGAAAAAAAAGCGATAGAACATAGCGTGAAGCTGACAAAGAGATTGATAGAAACCATAGACGGCTGACTACCTATTGATAATAATATTCAGTTGGTATAAAATACAGATAACTTTGAGGCTTGTTTTGTCTCAAAGAGTATCATTTATTTAAGTTTGAAAGGCGAGAAAGATGAGTAAGACAGTAAGTTTTGATTATTCAAAAGCAGGTAAATTTTTAGGGGCTGATGAGTTACAAAATTTTAAAACTATAACATTAAACGCAAGAGATACACTCTTGTCAAAGACAGGAGCGGGTAACGACTTTTTAGGATGGATAGATTTGCCGGTATGCTATGACAAAGAAGAGTTTGAGAGAATAAAGGCAACAGCAAAGAAAATAAAAGAAGATTCGGATGTACTCTTGGTTGTGGGAATCGGCGGTTCATATCTTGGAGCAAGAGCGGCAATCGAGTTTTTAAGCCACAGTTTTTATAACTGCCTTGACAAGTCACAAAGAAACACACCACAGATAATATTCTGCGGAAACTCGATCTCATCAAAATATATTGCAGACATAAAGGATTTGTTAAAAGATAAAGATTTCTCAATCAATATCATATCAAAATCAGGAACCACCACAGAGCCGGCTATCAGCTTCAGAGTATTCAAAGAGATGCTTATAGAAAAGTACGGAAGAGAAGAGGCAAACAAAAGAATATATGCGACCACAGATAAAGCAAGAGGAGCACTTAAGTCACTTGCCAACGAAGAAGGCTATGAGAGTTTTGTCGTACCTGACGATATAGGAGGAAGATTCTCGGTACTCACAGCTGTAGGATTACTTCCGATAGCTGTAGCGGGAATAGATATAGACGAACTTATGGCAGGGGCCGCAGCAACCAGAGAAGAAGTACTCAAAAGAGACTTTGAAGAGAACCCTTCACTTTTATATGCGGCAGCAAGAAATATCTTCTTAAGAAAAGGAAAGAATATAGAAGTAACAGCCAACTACGAGCCGAGTCTTCACTATGTATCTGAGTGGGTAAAGCAGCTATTCGGTGAGAGCGAAGGCAAAGATAACAGAGGTATCTTCCCTGCGGCTGTGGACCTTACAACAGACCTTCACTCAATGGGACAGTACATTCAGGACGGTGCCAGAATAATGTTTGAGACCGTACTTGATATAGAAAAGTCTCCTGCAGAAATACTGCTCAAAGAAGAAGAGACGGATACCGACGGTATGAACTACCTTGCAGGCAAGAGTGTGGATTTTGTCAACAAGTCCGCAATGAACGGAACAATCCTTGCACATACGGACGGTGATGTACCTAATCTTAAGATAAATATTCCTGATATGAGTGCATTCTCACTTGGAAGCTTATTCTACTTCTATGAGTTTACCTGCGGAGTCAGCGGATACATACTTGGAGTAAATCCGTTCAACCAGCCGGGAGTTGAAAGTTATAAAGCAAATATGTTCGCACTTCTCGGAAAGCCGGGCTATGAAAGCCAAAGAGAAGAACTTTTAAAGAGGCTTGGTTAGAGATGTTCAGACTTTGGGGTAGAATATTTAAGGACAATCGTATGATAAAAGATCATGTGGCACAAGACGGTGACTACAGCAAAGACAGAAAGACCATGGTATTTGATACGATTAGGGAGATATGTCATAAGTTTGATGTAGCGGAGCCGATATGGCTTTTGCCGAATATAGATGATTTTGCATACAGAGGTAAGGTCAGGTTTAATGCCGACAACTTTATAGAACAGATAGACTTTGACTATCTTGAAATACAGATAATCGAAGAATAGGGGTCTATTATTTTGCCCCAAAAGAATAACATATAATGGAGAGTATATATGGCGGAACCTATATTAGACTATGAAAGCTTCTTTGAGGGTGCAAAAAATGCTTTGCTTGAGTTGGACACACTCAGTACTGAAGAACAAAGACTGAGCCTTGAAAGTGAAAGAATATCAAAGGCTATAGATTCGGAAAAAAAGGCTACCGAGGATAAGATAGCCGACACCACCGCAAAGAGACTTAAAGAAATAACTTCTACATATGACAGTGAGATAAAAAAAGCCGAAGAGCAAAAAAGGTTGGTAGAAGTAAAAAAAGAAAAGGCGAAGAACAAAAAGATAAATGAAAGAATCTCCGATGAGACAAAGGATTTGCGAGAACATATCGCAGCGATAAAGTCTGAGATAAAGCAGGAAATGAAAAATGTGGACATTCCGGCATTCTGCAATACAAGGAGTTATTTTACATTTTATTTTCCGCATAAGTTCTTTGACTATATAAAGATACTTATAACTATAGTGATACTCTTTTTGGGATTGCCTGTGCTTATATATAAGCTTATACCTGAGCATAAGCCGATATACCTTCCGTTTATATACTTTGTTATAGTGCTTATTACAGGCGGACTCTATATCATTATAGGCAACCTTACCAAAGCAAGATATAGAGACAGCCTTATGAAAATAAGAGCAATGAGAGACAATATAGACCATGATATGAAAAGAATTGTTCTTGTAACAAAGGATATCAACAATGATTCGGCGGACGACAGATACGATCTCTCATCTTTTGACGAAGAGATACTGGCTGTGAGCGATAAGCTTTCAGACCTTAATGCAAAGAGAAATGCGGCCGTGAGCGACTTTGAAAACAATACAAAAAAGATTATCACTGATGAGATAAGGGAAAGCTCAAGAGAAAAACTTGAAAGTCTTGCAGGTGAGCTTGAGGTGACAAAGAAAAGCTTGAGCAATATAGCGGACAGAAGGTCACAGATAAACTTGACAATATCGGATAAATACGAGTCATATCTTGGAAGAGGCTTCTTAAATACGGAAAAAATAGATGCGCTGCAAAAGTTGATAACAGACGGGGAAGCAAACAACATCAGTGAAGCTATAGATCTGTATGAAAGAAGACAAAACGGGTAAGTGATGATAGAAGATAAAGAACTGAAAAAGCAGGAAATTAAAAACAGAATCATAGACACTTCCGACCTTGGAGAAGATACTCCAAGGTCCAGAAGAAGAAAGAATACAGATATTTTTACACAGGGGAGGAGAGTTGTCATACTCCTCCTTGTTTTGGTAGGGGTCATAATATTAGGGCTTGCATTTCAAAACAGATTTAAAACCCATACAAAATTCAAACTGAAGTGGATACATGAGTTAAGTGAAGGAAGTCTTGTGGACTATATAAGTCTTGGGAACGGTTTTTTGAAATATTCAAAAGACGGAGCGGTGTATTTGAAAAAAAACGGCAAGAATGTTTGGGTGGACAGCTATGAGATGAGCAATCCTAAGACCAATACCAACGGTAAGTATGCAATAGTCTTTGATGTCGGAAGTAAGCAGATAGTGAGCTACACTAAGGAGGGTAAAGCGGCAAGTATAGACACCGAGCTTCCTATAATAAAGGCGATAGTCTCAA
>NZ_DBHIEQ010000048.1:0-8763 GCF_057250505.1 Lachnoanaerobaculum sp.
AAACTTCATAAAGGAAAGTAAAACAGGTTTTGACTTTGCTTCTGTCAGCAGTCATACAAGAATTGTAAATGCTAACAGGCTTCAAATACATGCACTTGCTTATAACATATTTAATTGGTTTAGGCGATTGGCATTATCTGCAAATATGCGAAAACAACGCATTGATACTGTCCGTCTAAAACTGCTAAAGATTGCTGCAAAAGTAATTCGTTCAGCAAGGTATATAACATTCAAGCTGTGTAGCAGTTGCCCATATAAGGATGAGTTCTATGAGACCCTATCCAATATCAGCAAGCTATGTATACAGCTTGAATAACAACTAATAATGAACCTTGATAGCTTGATAACTACTTGTAAACCTTACCTAGGGGAAGTCCACCCATTTTTAGGTGTATTAAGTCAGTTACAGCGTCATGGATTAAGTTTAAAGATTTATAGCACGGTACTTAATTTAAATATTGTGTCGTAAATAATTCAGAATCTTTTATAATTTTGCTCAAAAAAAAGCAGAGCAGCTTAATCCTAAGCCCTCTGCTTCTATATCCAATGCTTTATTATACCCTTAAGCATAAAGTCTCGTTATTATGCACCATCATCCAACTTCCGCAAATCTTCTTTATATGTTAATAAAGCCTACTCTAAAGATAACTTTTTTATTTATTTTATCTATCATATCCTATCTTTTTTATTTTTTTAGGTTGAATATTTTATTAACACGATTATTCTATCATACAGTCTATGGATTGCACAATATACTAATTTAGGATTTTACTGCATTTCCTCCACCCAGGCTCTCATCTCATCAGAGCCTGCCTTTATCTTAAAAAGCTTCGCACCCATTATCCTTGCATTCGGTAAAAGTGACTGCAGCTTCTCCTTACTTCTTCCCATTCCTCCGCCTCCTGATGTGGCAAACAGGGCAATCTTTTTGCCGGAAAAGTCATATCCCTTTAAAAATGTATTTATAATATTGGGGGCTCCTCCGTACCACACCGGAAAACCTATTAAAATCAAATCATAGTCCTGTATATTTTGCAATTTACCGGCGATTTCCACATCCTTTTTTCCAAGCTTTTCCTTATTACAACGGGACAGTGGATTTACCCAGTTTATATCCGCCTTTGTATACCTGTCCTTGGCCGCTATTTCAAAAATATCTCCACTTACGGCAGCCGCCAGATTTTTTGCCACCCTCTCTGTAACCCTGCCCTCACTGGCAGTAAAATATGTTACCAATATCTTTTTCTCAATCATTGTACTTTATCCCTTCTTCAGCCATCGGCTGTTAAAATTTATATTTTCTATAAAGACTTTATCATCTTCTGTTTTCTTCAATCCATTTCTTTGCAAAGTCCACCAAATCCCTTTGCCTCATTAATCTAATTTCACAATTTCCCAATTTAACTTTTTTTACATCTCTCTCCCTTTCAAAGGCCTCTCCGATTTCATTAAAGTCCTCTCCGTTCACATACAAAGTTTCATAGGCTTTCCACACCCTTTTACCCTCTTCCATGACCGCACTGTGCTCAGTCACATTATGCTTCCCTCCATAATTTGCAACAGTATCCGCCAGATGAAGTGAGGTGTTCTTATCATAGCCCACACCTATTAAAAGCACCTTTCCGTCAAGTTCATACAGTCTCCCCACCGGTGAAGCCTTGCCTAAAATGTCTGACAGGTCATGATTTTTTGTTAAATACAGGGCATTCTTTCCCCATGCCGCAACCGATCTTGCCGGATGATCGCTTCTGACAGTGCCTTCCCACAGGCGAAACATTTCAGCCACCGCACCCATTGTATTGGTGGGGGTAAGCTTTTTATCATATGCCGGCCAGTTATCCCTTATAATCTGCCAATACTTCCTGCCCACAGTCCAATGTACCCCCGCATCGGGATCAAGGTTTTTCCATGACTGAGCGGGCATCATAATGCTTCCCTCATCTCCCACCACCTCCATAATCGCCTCTATAACTGTCTGTGCCCCTCCACATACATAGCCAAGCTTACTGAGGGAAGCATGTACCATAACATTATCAGCTCTTGTCAGTTCGATTTCAGTAAGCGCCTTTACTATTTCCTCTTTGGTAACAGGCCGGTTATCAGGCTCCGTATCTTCAATGACCTTAACATTTGTCCCTTTTATTTCAGCTAAATATTTCTCTGTATCAAGGCTTATTTTTCCATCTTCAGACACAATTGCCGGAATACCTATATATCCTTTTTCCTTGCAAATATCAAAAACCGGAGAACTGTCCCTAAGCTTTAAAAACTCCTTAAATAATTTCAGGTTACTGTTAATATCAATAAACTCATACTTTATTCCCTCTTTATCAAAGGCCTCTTTGCAGCAAATGCAGTCAGGGCACATCGGGCTTCCATAAATCTTTATCATATTTCCTCCATATTATCCACAGACTTTGTTTTTTACACTTCTTTAATATTTAAACCATGTACAATGCTTTGCATTTTCCCATAGCTACCCCAGCAAATCCCCCCTGTACTTCCCGTTCTTTATCTTAAAAAAGAATTCACTGTATCTGTCGGAGTCAAAAATCTCAAGAAGCTCTCTCATATTCCAAATCAGATTTGCCTCATTTACCTGTGAGCGGTCAAGCCAAAATACTCTGCCCTCTTTAGAGGATTTAAGTTCTCCGGTGAACTTATCCGTTTTATATAAAAGCACCAGATATCTTATGCCGTCCTCCATTATCCAGTCTTTAAAACCGCAGGGTATGGGATTTTCAATTAAAAGTCCGGTCTCCTCTCTCATTTCTCTTATAACCGACTCTGTCAAAGATTCCCCCTCCTCCACATGCCCTCCGGGAAACACCAGACCTCCGGGATACCTTGTACCCACCTTCTCCTGCACCAGTATCTTACTCCCCTGATATATCAGGCATAAATTTGTTAATTCTATTTCAGATCTTCTGCTCATTTATATTCTCCAATAGTTTTTCTTACAAAAGGCTTCATCATTTACTTTACATCATTGATTGTTCCTTTATTTATTCCTCATAATCATACCACCATAAGCTACAACATGCTTCTTTTTTTTACAAATTTATTATACTCTTTTACATGTACTATAAATATACCTTAAAGATGCTTCTATAATTTCCTGTGGATCCCACTATAGTATGCAATTAAAAAACACTGAAACTTGAACCTTTCAAATCTCAGTGTTTTTATATTTAGCCTTCTTTCCTCAACGACACAAACTCATAGGGCGAAAGTGTAAGCCTTCCCTCTTTATACTTTAAGCCGTCATAATTGCCTAAAACTTTTTTTTGTATATTATAAACTTGTCAATTCTCAAAAATTTGATTAAAATATATTTATTATCAATATAAATAACTTCAAAGCATTATAATATTAATTGTATTTAATTTATTCTTCCGGAGTTATTTAACTAACTACAACACCACACTAATACCTAAGATAATCATGTTCTTATACACTACTTATTATATATAACAAGAACTGTAGAATAAACAACAAGGTGATAAATATTTATGGGTGAAGCAAGCAGAAAAATAGGAAGTCTGATTCGTCAATTCAGACAATCCAAAGCACTGACCATTGAAGAATTGGCTGAAAGAATTAATAAAAGCAGGGCAACTTTGTCAAAATATGAAAAAGGAGATATTGTGTTGGATGTAGATACCCTCTATGATATTTCTGACGCTCTCGGCATTCAAGCGGAGCAACTTTTATACAGAAAAAACAAAGAATTTTCTTTTAACAATAAAAGAATAAATCCCGGTTTTTTCCAAAATATTGAGCAATTCTATGCATATTTTTATGATGGTCGCAATAAAAAAATAAATCGTTCCGTCATTGACATTATTCGTAATAGCGACGTTAACAGCTATGAAGTTGCTATGTATATGAACTGTTCCGATTTGAATAATTATCATAAATCAGAAAATACCTATTGGGGATTTATGGAGCACTATGATACCATGACTTTACTGGAGGTAACCAACCAGGATACTCCAACTGAAAAAGCCAGCATACAAATTTTAGCTTCTTTTTTAGATGCCGAAGTTAAATGGGGACTTTGGAATGGAGTTTCCAGCCGTCCTTTAATGCCTGTTGCCTTAAAAATGCTTTTTTCAAAAAAGGCTCTTAAAGAGGATAAAGAGCTGGTTCAACTTCTAAAGGTAAGTAAAGAAGATTATCAAAATTTAAAATACTATAATTTTTTCTGTGTTTTCTAATTTATAGTTTTAAATTTATGCATTCTCTTAGCTCGGTAGCGGAATTTCTCACATACTGTAATTTCCTTATACCTCCCTTGCCGTAATATCGGCAGGGGGGATTAAAAATTCCCCCTAAAAAATCATATCTTATTTTTATATTCTTCAATGGATTTGCAGATTCTCTCAAGTCCTGTCTTTATTATTGCTTGTGGCATCGCAAGGTTCAAACGAATATATCCATCCGCATTTCCTACAAAAAGGCTGTTTCCTCCCTCTAAAAGTACTCCTGCATTATTCGCAAAAAATCCGGGAAGGTCTTTTACATCCGGTAATAAAGCTGATAAATCAACCCAAGCCAGATAAGTTGCCTCGGAGATTCCCATTACGGCCTCCGGAAGATTTGTACTCAGATATTCCTTTACAAACTCAAAATTTTTGTCTAAGTATATTTTTAACTCCTCATGCCATTCACCACCTCGGTCATAAGCCGCCTTTGCCGCCACAAGAGACATCGGGTTTACCATTCCGAAAAGTTTATCACGATTTTTAAAAATTTCTCTAAGCTGCGGATCCCTTATTATAATATTTGAAAATGCAAGCCCTGCAAGATTGAAGGTTTTACTTGGTGCCATACATGTAATAAGTTTAGGATAATTATCAAGCACCTTAGCCATCGGGATATGTTGCTTGCCTTGCCTGATTAAATCACAATGAATCTCATCAGATATAACCCAAAGATTATATTGCATCATAATTTCTCCGCAACGCCTCAGTTCTTCCTCTGTCCACACTCTTCCTGTCGGATTATGGGGGTTACACCAAAATACTAATTTACAGGCAGGATCTGCACATTGTTTTTCAAAATTTTCATAGTCCAATACAAATCTGCCATTTTTATTTTTTTTTAAAGGAGACTGAAGCACTTCCACTCCTGAATACTCTGCCGCATGGAGAAAATAACCATAAGAAGGGGTATTAACAAGTACCTTCTCATTTTTGGTCAATAAAGTTTCCACCAGTTGATACATTGCCGGTATAATCCCCGGTGAAAAGCAGAGCTCATCTTTAGGAAATGACCACTTATAATGATCTTCACACCACTTTTTAAATGACTGATAGTAGCTGTCATCATATACTCCTGTATACCCGAATATTTTTCTGTCGATTCTTTCTCTCAATGCCTCAAGAATCGGTGCAGCAACAGCAAATTCCATATCAGCCACCCACATACGCACAAATTCTTCATCTTTATACGGAAATTTCTTTTCAGGCTCCGCATGAAAAATATATCCTCTAAAACCGTCTGTATTCAAACAATTGGTATTTCTCCGATCAATTATTTCATCAAAGTTATACATTTAAACCTCCTTATTCTGCCCAATTATTAATATTTCCCGAAACAATACTTGTATGATAATAGGTGTAAAAACAACATCTGCTCTGCTATTCCTCAAGTAATGCTTCTTTTACAATTTCTTCTCTGCGCTTATCCAGGCTCTCTTTTGAAACAGCTCCCTTTTTCAAAGCAATTGCAGAAAATAGAAGCGGAATCAATATTATAGCGGCAGCTGTAATCATATCATAAATTGTAAGCCCGCCAAATAATGTGGAAGCTACTATAAGAGCACAGATTCCTCCTAAAATACAGCAAATGTCATATATTACCGCCGGGCACTTTATAGACCTTTTCTCAAATTGTTTAGGATATTTTCTCGGTATAGTAATACAATACACATTCAAGAATGCATTAATCAGCATACTGGGAATCATCAGCATGGAAATTGCATTATTTACGCTCATTCCGGTTAATATGGGAACCAATGCAATAATATAAACCATCAAAAAGCAGTATTTAGGATATCCGTCAGCAGTTTTTTCTTTAAAGATGGCAGGCAACCATCCATCATCGGCCATATGTGCAATAGGTTCTCTAATCATGGCTAATACAGCAAGAAACGAAGAAACTATTGCGCAAACTCCTCCGCCTAACACAAAATAAGCAAACATCCCCTTAGGCATAATTACCGATGCAGTAACTGACAAATTTTGCCCTGCAACCTCATCATATGGAAGGACTCCGGCAGCGGCAAATGACATCAATCCATATATTATAGAAACCACAACACATGTTATTAAAATACCCATGGGAATTGTTCGCTTAGGATTTTTTGTTATGGGAATAACTCCCACCGGCCCCATTGTAGTTCCTTGACATGCCCATCCCATGATTGCAATTGCATTTATAACTCCAAAAAACCCGTTATGAAAAAATCCGCCATCATAACTCATATCAAAAAAGTTATTTATATCCACTTTGGGGATTCCAAGTATAACAAAAAGCATTAATGCTCCTATTAAAAATATCGTTGCAGCATTTTGAAATAATGCAACAATTCTATTTCCTTTAATTGAGAGCAGAAAAAACAAAGTTAATATAGCAGCACTTGTCAGTTTCCCATGTTCACCAAGTACAGGCCAAAGACTGCTAAGATAACTTGTCAGTCCTAAAGCATATCCGGTAAATCCGAATGCCCAAATCACATTCGTCCAGCCTCCGTAGCCGATTAAAATAGGTGGAAGAAGCATACCCTTCATGCTGTAGTCTCCTCCATTTACAATAAAGATACCTGAAAGTGCCAGATTATACTAGTAAGCCAACAGCATATAAAATACACATATAACAGTCATCGGAAGAATTGAACGACCTGTACTGGCAATAGCTGTGCCCAATGTAATAAAAATTCCTGAACCCACGGCACCGCCAACTCCCAGACCGACAACATTCCATAGTCCAATTTTTTTAGAAGTTTCCTTATTCAATTTTGCCTCCTTATGGAAATGAAAAATCATATCTCTAAGAATGTACTGCGCAGCACTCTTTGTAATAAACATTATATATGTGAAAAAAACTTATTGCAAAAAGAGTAAAATCTCTTTAAACGAAATTTTTTCTTTAAAAAATTCTTCTCATGAGAAAAAAAACTATATTTTATTAAATAAAATCAAGAAAGACAAAATATCCAGAAACTTATGTAAAAAAATCAATTTATAATAAATAAATATGGCCGCTCAACTCGCAAAGACTATATAATCATAGTAACCCTACATGCACATCCAATGTGCACCACCCACGGCAAAAGTGGGGGTATGGGGGCACACTTGAATTCAAGCTGCCTGACGGCAACAGGACTTTCAAAGTAATAAGCTTGTGATATCTAATCAATTCCCTCCTCATTATAGTACAATTCGGCATTTCCCATGCCAACACCGTTTCCCCTAATTTTTTAAAATCATCTCACAAACAAATCCTCCCATCTCCCCCTCATGAAAGGATATTTTCCATTTATGACGGCTTGCCACCTGCTTTACTATTTTTAATCCCAGCCCGTGATTTCCTTCACTTCTTTCCGTTTCATAACTTTTTTTATTCAGCTTTTTTAAAAGCTCTCTTGAAACTCCCGCTCCATTATCTTCCACACTCAGCACTATGGCGTTTTTTTCATTTTTATATAATTTGATTTGAATATTGCAGCCCTTGGGATTATGCTTTATTGAATTATTTAAAAGGTTAATAATTGCCCTTTCTGTAAAGTCTTCGTTTATTAAGAAGCACTCTTTTTGAAGAGACTCGTCAATATCCAATTCAAAGTTAAAAACATCCTCTTCCAATGCATTTAAAATCTGAGTGACACACTTTCTCAGTAATGTACTTATTTGGATATTCTTTTTTTCAAACTTTACACTTCCGTAGTCCAGTTTATTTAAAAAATTTAAATTCTCCACAAGTGTACGACATCTTATCCCCTGCTTTTCAATAATTTCAGCCCTTTTTCTTACTTCATAATCTTTGCTTTCTCCCATTATCATTCCGGCATTTCCCAGTATTATAGCTAAGGGAGTGCGAATATCATGGGAGACTCCGGTAATCCATTACACCCTTTCTTCTTCCCTTTGTCTGATTTGCCTTCTGTAAAGTCCCAGGGAAATTATAATTAAAAGCACCACATTCCCCAAAATAAGAAACGGTGTCATCTTAATTGACAGCAGCAAAGAATCCTCATAATATTCTAATGTATATTTCCAAATATTTTTATTCCTATATCCCACCACCAAAAGCCCCGGACTCACTACATAGGTATGTACTTGATAATCATTCAAATAATACCTTGTAAACCTTGCCACATCCTGAAGTGTATATTCCTTTTCAAGTTCCTTTGGCAGATCTTCACTCCATAAAATATTTCCTGAATTATCCAAAAGCATTGCAAACTCTCCTCTTTCCCTAAGGCTTTCCACCGCCTCATCTGAGAGCTTATACTTTCCCTCCTCAAATAAAAGATTTTCCATTATATTGACCTTAGGATAATATAATGAAAGAGCGCTTTTATACATAACAATGCCGTAAAGAATTAAATCTATAAATAATAATGCAAATATTGTCATTATTACCAGGATAATTAATCCTAGATTATTCATGTCAACGCCATGAAAGTGGCTGAAAGACATATTATTACTATATTTTAACTAAATATTGCTTTTCACTTATCAAGTGAATAAAAAA
>NZ_DBHIEQ010000049.1:0-8099 GCF_057250505.1 Lachnoanaerobaculum sp.
TTATAAAAACAGCCACTTATTAGGAAAACGCAATGATAAGATTCTTTTTTATGATTGCACCAATTATTATTTTGAGATTGAAGATGAAGACGGAATTAAGAAATATGGCAAAAGTAAGGAACACAGACCAAATCCTATAGTACAAATGGGTATGTTTATGGATGGTGACGGCATTCCTCTTGCTTTTTCTCTATTTCCGGGTAATGCTAATGAACAAACCTCTATTAAACCTCTTGAAGAAAAGATTTTAAATGAGTTTGACTGTCAAAAGTTTATTTACTGTAGCGATGCAGGACTCGGTTCGGAAAAAATAAGAAAATACAATCATATGGGCGAAAGAGCCTTTGTCGTTACACAATCTATAAAAAAGCTTAATGCACAGGATAGACAATGGGCTTTAGACACTAAAGGATTTAAACGTTTATCTGATGATAAAGTAGTAGATTTGGCAGAAATATCAAAGGATGATGAGGCTATATATTACAAAGATGCTCCGTATATACCTAAGGATTTATCTCAGAGACTTATCATCACATATTCACCTAAATATGCCAAATACCAAAAAACTATTAGAGAAAAATAAATTGACAGAGCTAAGCTAATGCTTGAAAAAGGTAGCGTAAAAAAAGAAGGAAGAAATCCTAATGACCCTGCCGGGTTTATTAGCAGCCTTGCAGTGACTGATGATGGAGAAAAGGCAAATGTACATAGCTTTCTTAATACAGACAAAATAGATGAAGAAACTAAGTATGACGGTATGTATGCCGTCTCAACAGACCTACTTGACGATAATGTAAGTGAAATACTAAGTATAAGTGAAAAGCGATGGCAAATCGAAGAGTGCTTTAGAATTATGAAAACCGAGTTTGAGGCAAGGCCTGTGTACTTACAAAGAGTTGACAGAATTACGGCTCACTTCTTAACTTGTTTTTTAGCATTGATTATTTACAGATATCTTGAGAAAGCTTTAGAACACAAATATACATGTGAAGAGATTCTAAAAACCCTAAAGGATTTTAATTTTGCATATGTAAAAGAGCAAGGTTTTATACCGCTATATAAAAGAACGGAGCTTACAGATAAGCTACATGAGATTTGTCATTTTAATACAGATTTTGAATTTATAACAAAAAGTCAAATGAGAACAATTAAAAAACAAAGTAAGGGAAAATAAAATACTATTTTTTTAGTTTCAAAACGAAATATAAATACCCTCCAAAGCCGCTAAAACACAGGGCTTGAAGGGTATTTTATATTTCAAAACTGTCAAAGACGGGACTATACTACTTTTGCAGGAATTTGAGTAATTTGAGTAATACTTTTTAAGAAATCTCAGCAATTTATCAATCACAATGTGATAAATGATATAACTACTTTAAAGCCGCCTCAATGTTTGCATCATTAATGTCCGTATCAATATCCGACTCACGAAGTTTTATAGGCTTTTTGAGAAGCTCTCTCAAATAATCTCTGTCACCGTTTCTGTATTGACCTTCTTTTACCAATGTAAATCGTGATATATCCGGATCATAACTGTAATAATGGAATTCACTTCCATAGTTACCATATTCACTGAAATCTACGGACAACAGTGTATTGTCATCAAAAACAAAGAAATCTCCTCCACTGTTGGTGACAAATCCGATAAGACGAGGCTTGTCATCTACAATACCGTAAATACCGTAAATCCCATAAAAATCCTCCCTTTTGGGCATAACTTTAACTATAAGCTCATCACGGTTGTCACCTGTGATATCCATTAATTTAAATTTTGAAGTATCATCATGAAAGTCATGCAATATAGGTGAATATAAGCTTTTGTAGGAAGATGCAATGCCTTTAGACTCTTTAGTAATATTATGATATAGATCAATCCCCGGATCAGGCAGCTTTTCCACCGATTCAGCAATATTTCCCGGAGTTACAGGAAAATCCATAATACTGTCTGAACTCAGTTTTACTCTGTTATTTTGCAATGAGTCCTTTGCAGAGGCAATCAATTCACTGTCTTTACCGTCATCTAACAGTGTAAAATTGCAAATGGATGTATCATATGCCCAAATACCTATATCATCCCTATTGCATTCACTATAATCTTGAACGATGATATTATTATCAAGGAAGAGATATGGACTATAGGATCCACTTTCATAAATCTGTACAGCCTTACCGTTAAATATCTTGTAAATACGCATATATTGTACTACGGAATTAAAGAACCAATTTGTACGTCTTTTTAAAATTATTATTTCACTTTGTCCGTCACCTGTAATATCTGCAAGAGTAAAATAATAAAAATTCAATATAGAGTCATCAATAGATTTGTAGGTATCTACATCCGGACTGTCATAAAACTCATCAACACTACCTATTACACCTGTATTATAAAAATTTGTAAGGATATCTCTGTAAATTTTTTTATAATTATCATCACCGGTCACAGAATTTTGTGAAGCTTTTTGAACCCCGTCTTTTATAACACCGGCAGAAAAAGGCGTTTGCAGAAAACCTGCAAAAATCGAAAAAACAATGGCGAACGGAACACTTAAAAATCTTTTTCTCATACATACCTCCTTAAAGTACACTTTTACAATAGAGAATGATAAAATTAATTTTGCTCTAAACAATCAAAACATATACCACATCGCTATATTTTCATTGATATTTTAAATATTCTCTTTTATCTATAATTTTTTCAATAATAACCTCTTACAATTATTATAAAATCACATACCGATAAAAATAATATGAATTTTCATATATTTATTTTAATAATATTCTATCATAGTTTAATAGTTAGGTCAACTCTCACAAATAATTAATATAAATTTCTATCTTTTTCTTTCTAAACGCTTATAATTTTATATACCCACAAAAATATCCACTATATCTCTTATTTTTTCCATTATAACAGTTTTCTTTTTTTCTCCGGCTCCCTGCATATTTACCTCACTAAAAATTTTATTACAGTATAACAAATTTTATTAAAAATATCACCGTTTCCTCCACGTCTTACTCGGAGGGATACCGAAATATTTTTTATACAATCTGCTGAAGTAAAGCGGATCCTGATAGCCTACATTTATGGCGGCTTCCGTAACCGACATTCCGTCAAGCAACATCTTTGCCGCCTTTCTGAGACGAAGCCTTATAAGATAATCAATAGGTCTTATATTATAGATTTTATTAAATGTATATGAAAAATGTGCCTTATTCATATTTGCGGCAAGAGCCAAATCTTCGAGTCTCAGACTCTTTTGATATGAGCTTTCCATCAATTCTATAGCATTTTCAATCTGCATTATTTCCTTATCGGGCATAGAATAACAAAAAGAGCTGAGTATCAGTTGCTGCGCTATCATCCTACTTCTGATTTGATCGTCAAAACTTACACTGTTTGCACATTTTTTAAGCTTAAACAGTAATTCGGATGTATTTTCCTTGTTAAATTCACTTATCTCATACGCCGTATTCATTATATCACTACATCCGTGCCAAGGATTTTCAGGATCGTAATAAATATTTAAATGTACAAATGGCACATCCGAAACCACACTAAAATCTATTTTCTAATTTCCGGCACCATGTACTATCGTATTTTCATCCGCCTTGAAACTTTCATCATTAAATTGTATCAAGGCCTCTCCGGATAAAGTATAGATAAATGCCGAGTGAACTGTATCATATGAGATATGCATTCCAACATCCTTGCTTTGCAAAGATATTCCGGTAATAAAATATTTTCTTGAGCTGTACTCCTTTTGACAGCTTATCAGGAAATCCTTTTCCATGATACCCCTTTCTATGGATTATATTTTTAATAATAGTCCATATCTTTATATTATACTATATTGAAATTTAATTAAATTCAACTATAATTTATATGTTGTTAGGCATATCTAACTATTTTAAAAAGAGAGGATTCTTATGACAAGGAATAAGACCGATATAAAGTTTAATATATTATTGATTGTGCTTTTTATAGCCTTGGCAGCTTCACTGCTGTCAGGTATATCTCTCGGTGCTGTAAGAATAAGCCTGAAAGATACCTACTCCACCATACAATCAAATCTCTTCCATATGAGTGTGGAAGACTTATCAAAATCTACTATGGCTATTGTATGGAATATAAGAATACCAAGAGTAATTATGGGGCTTATAGCAGGTGTGGGGCTGGCACTGTGCGGAACGGTGATGCAGACCACCGTAAATAATCCTATTTCAGAACCGTATATTCTAGGTATCTCCGCCGGTGCAACATTCGGTGCAACATTCTTTATAATACTTGGACTTAAATCAATGACCGGAATAGGTGCATTCTTCGGTTCTGTTATATCCACAGCCATAGTTATGTTCATCGCATCCATAGGTAAAAAGATCACCACAACGAGCCTGATACTCTCAGGTGCTGTTGTAAACGCTTTATTCAGTGCATTTTCAAACTTCATCATATCCATAGGAGCAAACTCCGACAGTATGATGACTATCAAGTTTTGGACTATGGGATCACTGGCAAGTGCAACATGGGCAGATATTCTTCTTCCGCTTTTTGCGGTACTCATCTCACTTATCTTTTTTATGACGCAGTACCGCACAATGAATACTATGCTTATGGGAGATGAGGTTGCAATAACACTTGGAATAAACCTTCAAAATTACAGGCTTATATATATGCTGTTTATATCAATGATTACCGGAGTTCTTGTAGCAAAATGCGGAATTATAGGATTTGTAGGACTTATAACCCCACATATATCACGCATTCTGATCGGCACCGACCACAAAAAAATAATTCCGCTCTCGGCTATGCTTGGAAGTCTGTTTGTGCTGTGGGCCGATATACTTGCCAGATGCCTTATAGACAAGGCGGAGTTACCTATAGGTATATTTACCTCACTGGTCGGCGGACCTTTCTTTATATACATTGTTATAAAAAATCAGAAAGGCGGTCAAAAATAATGGATTTAACTTGTAAAAATATATCCTATTCCATAAAGGACAAACAGATATTAAAAAATATATCTCTGAATGTATCAGGAAATAAGTTTTTTACAATACTCGGTCCCAACGGCTGTGGAAAAACAACTCTTTTAAAGAGTATTTACAGAGTATTAAAGCCGACCTTTGGAGAGATTTTATTAAACAATAAAAATATTGAAAATATCAAACTTAAGGACTCCGCAAAAGAGATGGCTGTGGTGGCACAGTTCAATGAAATAAATTTTGACTGCAATGTGGAGGATATAGTTATGCTCGGCAGAAGTCCACATATAAGTTTTTTACAGTCTGAAAAACAAAATGATTTTGATATTGTAAAAGCCGCCCTAAAAGATGTGGGAATGTTTGATAAGGCAAACCGCTCCTACTCCTCTCTTTCAGGAGGTGAAAAGCAAAGAGTGGCTCTGGCTCGTGCTATAGCACAAAAACCTTCATTGCTTTTGCTTGATGAACCTACAAACCATTTGGATATCAAATATAAGCTTGAAATACTTCATATTATAAAAGAGCTTAATATAAATGTACTTGCGGTGCTTCATGATATTCAATTGGCATGTAAGTTTTCAGACTGTTTATTTCTTATGAAAGGAGGTGAAATAAAGTACGAGGGCATACCTAGACAAACTGTCACAGAAAGTTCAATGAAAGATGTATATGGAGTAAATTGTAAAATATCATGGTCTGATGACAACCAAGCCATGATTGAATATATCTAAAATGAAAGGAAAAAATAATGAAAAAGATTCTAAACTTAACTTTAACAACTTGTATAGCACTTGCAATTGTAGGATGCGGCGGCACTAATGATACAAAAAAAAGTACCTCTTCAGAGCAGGCTTTAACAACCGTTGAAAGCACTGTAGCAGAGAGTAAGTCCGAAAGCACCGCAGGCACTAAAGAAACCTCATATCCTGTCACAGTAACAACATATGATGCGGACGGCAAGGAGATATCACAAGTATTTGACAAGGCTCCGGAGCGAGTAATCACAAACAATTTATCTTCTACCGAATTGCTTATAGACCTGGGGTTGCAGGATAAAATAGTGGGAATGCTTAATCCCGACAATGAAGTAAGCTCTGATTATGCCGCAGCCGTTTCTTCCATACCTCATATCGGAGATAAAAAAAGCGTATCAAAGGAAGTGGTACTTTCAAACACACCTGATATACTTATCGGAAGAAATATGATGTTCTCAGATAAATCTCTCGGCAGTGTGGATACATGGAATCAAAACGGAGTACCTGTATACACTCAAAAAGCTTCCGTTTCAAATATGAAGCAAAGTCTTGAAAGCGTTATTGACGATGTAAAAAATATAGGTATCATCTTCAATATACAGGACAAAGCAAATGAGTATGCAGATAAATTGCAAAAAAGAATCGATACTGTAACAGCTGCAAACAAGGCTAATACCGGCGAATTAAAGAACGCTCTTATTATGTGTGCATACAACGATCAGACCTTCGGTGCATACAAATCCGCATTGCAGGAGAGTATTCTTAATACACTCGGATATACAAATGTTGCAACAGGTACATCAGATCTCACTCTTGAAAACTTGGTTACCATGTCCCCTGAAGTTATAATCTATGTTACAAGTGACCGAAACAAAGAACTTGATGCCAAGGCGGTCGACCTTATGAAAGCCAATGCGGTTATCTCCGAGGTTCCTGCAATAAAGAATGACAAGATTATGACTATATCATATGATGAGTTAATGGATTACGGTACTTCTTCAATCAATGCGTTGGAAGATATAAATTCATTCTTAAATAAGTAGTATGTTAGATACAAAAATATCCTTACCGAACAATTATAATGAAGGAAACAAATATCCACTTATTCTTTTAAATGACGGTGAGATAAATTATCTTGGAGATTTAAAAGATACAGCTATACTTGTGGGGTTGATACCACAAAACAGATCGGATGCCTTCACACCTTGGAGGGCAACTAATCTAAAGCCTTCTATGCCTGATTTCGCCGGAAAACTGGATGAATATCACTCACAGGTATTTGAGTATTTGCTTCCGTAGTTATTGTGTAAGTACAGTATTGATGAAAACAAAATCGCCTATGGAGGCTACTCACTTGGCGGATTGGCGGCGGTATACAGTCTGTATAACACTACCGCTCCGAGTATTATATTTTCACTCTGCGGCTCGTTTTGGTATCCGCAATTTTTTGATTATTGTGAGAACAATACGATACTTAATACAAAAGCATCTCTTTATTTGCAAAACGGCAAGACTGAGGGCGGTAAACACAACAATATAATTTCAAACGCACCGATACTTTCCGACAAACTTCACAAACTTCTAAGTGACAGATTAGATAATGTCACCTCTACCTTTGATGAATACGGACACCACGAAAATATCAAAGGAAGATATGAAAATCTTATTGAGTGGCTGAAAGAAAATTTAAAATAATAAAAAGCAACCTAAGAATCTCAAGTTCTTAGGCTACATTATTATTTGTACACTCTACTTCTATGCTCTACTTCAACCACTAATATAATCAGCTTTTCATCCTCTATATCTGCAATTATTCTATAATCTCCAACTCTGTACCTCCAATGTCCGCTTCTGTTTGATGTCAAACCTTTACCATGTCTTCTCGGTTCTGTTGTCCCAACCAAATTTTTTTCAATCCATGACTTAATCATTAACAAAACCGACTTATCAAGCTTTTTCAAGGATTTTAACGCTTTACTTGTATATTCAACAGTATATCTCATAATCCAAGTTCTTTCCAAACCTCTTCATGTGAATATATCTTTAATTTTCCTTGTCTTTTATCATCTTCATACTCATCAAATATTTTTTTGTCGTACTCATCCTCTATATGCTCAATCATAATTTCTCTTATCAGTTCTGATAAACTCTTGTTGTTGGCTTTTGCATATTCTTCAAAAATACTTAATTCCTTATCAGGAACTCTTACACTTATTGTAGACATATCTCACCTCCCGATATATATAGTTAAATTATATCACAGATACCCGCTTTTTCAACAACACAAAAAACCTCCCGGCAAGCACTATAAGCCGTATATGATAAAGTCCTAATATACCCCAAACGAAAATGTCCTGTTTA
>NZ_DBHIEQ010000050.1:0-7627 GCF_057250505.1 Lachnoanaerobaculum sp.
AACGGGAATATATGAATAAAAGATTTTTTCTTGATATTTCAGGAATATTTGCAGCGGTTTTGTGTGTTATAATCACTATATTTTTTGGAAGAGGATCAAAGGGTGAATATATATTTTATATGTTTTCTTTTTTAATTTCAGGTTCTTTAATCTGTTTTTCTTTAAAGGATTTTCCTTTTAGAAAAGAAAAGATACAAGATAAATTTTTGTCGGAGCTTGTTCTTTTAAGCGAAGAGGATACTGTTGTAAAAACATGGAATATTTTGGGAAAGAACTCTTTGGTAATAGGAAAGAAGAATAAAGAAGAGTATATAGATATAGATTTATCAGATACTTATTTTTCAGGAACCGTAAGTGATATTCATGCGATACTTAACTATGTGGACGGATTTTGGTATATAGAAGATATGCAAAGTAAGAACGGAACACAGATTAAGGGCTGTTTAGAGAATAAGCTTTATAATATTAAAGACGGACAGAGTAAACTGACAAAAAAAGACTATATTTTTATAGGACTTAATAAACTACAGATAAGGTAAGAAAAATGGGGAATTTAATACGATGTAAAAACGGACATATGTTTTCAAAAAGAAGATACGGAAATATTTGTCCGTACTGCAATATGGACATGACTGAAAGAAAAGAACTTGAAGAGTCGTTTGATGATAATGAGCTTGAAGAAAGCTTAATAAGGATAAAAACTAAACCGGTATGTGCATGGCTTGTTTGTATTAAGGGACCAAGATACGGAAAAGACTATCGTATAGTATTTGGAAAAAACTATATCGGGAGAACGGATGCCATGGATATACAAATTATTGGAGATAATGCCATAAAGCAGGAAAATCATGCTATTTTATCTTTTGATGAAAAAGATCTTGAAGCGACACTTATCTGTACAGAAGGTGGAGGCATTACTTACTTAAATGGCAAAGCCGTTTATACTCCGCAGATACTTGAAACCTATGATGTAATTACCATGGGTGAGAGTGAGTTTTTATATATTGCTTTATGTGGAAAGCAGTTTTCATGGTAAAAATTAATAAAGTACTGATTAAGTCAGTAATTCCTATAAAAATATTAAGGGGAAAACAGATATGGGAACTGCTTTTTGGATAGCTTTAGTCTTTATTTTAATCGCTTTTGGCATTTTGATATGTAGATTTTTTATATGGATTAAAGAAGAAAAAATCAGGATATATGACATAGGGGCTTTGCTTGATATAGGAAAAAAACAGGTTCAAGCAAATGCATACGGATTCAAACCGGAA
Organism: Lachnoanaerobaculum sp.; assembly: GCF_057250505.1. Classification (NCBI taxonomy): domain Bacteria; kingdom Bacillati; phylum Bacillota; class Clostridia; order Lachnospirales; family Lachnospiraceae; genus Lachnoanaerobaculum; species Lachnoanaerobaculum sp. The sequence continues at coordinate 1,272 of NZ_DBHIEQ010000050.1, forward strand.
AAAGACAGACTTATGGCGATACTTAGTGCGGGGGAGGGAAAAGAGTATGCAGGAAAAGTTGCAGCACTGACTACAGTAAGAACCTTTACAAAACTTTATAATCGCTATGATAATAACCAAAGTAGCAGGTATTTCTTTGAAAGAGCATATGAGACCGCTAATATGAATGTATTAAATGCACTTAGAGGGGAAAACGGAAGGGCATATGCAGCATGTCTAATGCTTAGAGGAAATCTTTTAAGTTATGCCATTATGGGACATATAAATATTTATATTTTTCGTAAAAAAGAGCTTATACTTCTTAGTAGGGGACAGATAATGGAAGAACTTATAAAAGAAAAGGTAAATAAGGGACTTTTAAGTAAGGAGGCAGCCCTTAGAATTTCTGATACAAATAAGGCATATAACTATATAGGAAGAGATGACTATATGAAGCCGCTTATAAGCAAGGAAGAAATAAAACTGAAAAGAAAAGATATGGTTGTTATAATAAATGCCGGAGTAGAGAAAAAAATTTCCATTAGAGAACTTGAAATTATCCTTTCAAAGAAACATGGGTGTAAGAAAACGGCAAAAGAGATTATTGAAACCATAAAAAAGAAAGATACAAAAGATTTGGACAATCTTGGACTGATACTTATAAGGATTTAGGAGGCTAGGAGAAAATGCGTAAGCAAAACAGCAAATTTAACACAAACTTTATTTCAGAAGAAGGCAGTTCATTAAAAAACAGTGATTTTTTTGCTTATGCTGAACTTGACAATTTTGCATGCTATGTGCTTGCAGACGGTATTGAAGATGTGGCGGATAGTGAGTCTGCAAAGGAAGCAGTGGAAAGTATCATTGCAAAATTTCAGGAGAAGCCATCTATATCAAAGGGGAAGATACATGGATATTTAAAACATGCCAATGAAGTTCTTTTAAAAGCTGAAAAATATATGAAGCTTAAAGCATCAATTGTGGTTGCAATAACTGACTATGAGAATGTACGATTTGGTTATGCCGGGAATGTAAGAGCAAAGCTTTATAGAAATAATAAGACGTTTTATAAGACTATAGATACGTCACTAAGTAGTGAAATGGTATCAAAGGAGATGATTAGTGAAGATGCCTTGTCAAGACATGAGCAAAGAAGCAATCTATATACCTTTTTAGGGCAAAAAGGATTTTCACCGGTGATATCAGGAAAGATAAAACTTGTTGATACAGATATTTTAATTCTTTATACCAAAGGGGTTTGGGAAAACGTATCAGAAGGAGAGATTGACAACATTTTTGCTGAAAGCGGAAAGGATCCGAAAGATGCTCTTTTAAAGGTTGAAGCCGTACTTCTTGATAAAAATTTAGGATATATTGATAACTATACGATTGCAGGTATTTATATTGACAAGGTATTTATTGAATCGGATACAAAAAAGAAAAAGAGAAGGAAACTTATTTTGATAGTATCGATTGCATCTGTAGTTGTAATACTTGGAGCGATTATTGCTCTTTACTTTTATAAAAAATACACAAGAGAACTTAAAGAAGACATGAATACACACTATGAAAAGATGCTTAAATTTATAGAAATGGAAAACTATACAAAGGCGGATACCGAGTGTGAGGAGTCCATAAAAAAGGCTGAAAGTCTTAGAAACAAGGAAATGAAAGAACTTTTATATCATTATGAGCAGGTTATAGAGGGTATAATTGAAGCGGACGAAAAGTATGATGCCAAAAGCTACAAAGAAGCTAAACCGTTGTATGAGCTTATACTTAGTGAAATTCCATACGCTGACAATGCCGGACTTTCATATGTAAGAAAGAGACTTGACTTTATTTCAGGATATGAAAGTGTAAATTTAAGTCTTGATAACGGAGATATACTTTTTGATTCGGAAATATATGATAAAGCAAGAGAAAGGTATGTGGATGCAAAGACTGAAGCAAGAGATATAGGATATGAAGAAGGCAAGTTAAAGGCTGAAGCAAAACTTTTAGCAGTGGATCAAGCCATTGCAAAGAAAGATGAAGGAAAGCAGGCGGAAGCTGACAAACAGTCACAAAATCTAAAATCTGCAAATGATATGTTAAGCGCAGGAGATGAGGCTTTAAGTAAAGGAGATTTTTTGTCAGCAAGGGCTAATTATAATACTGCAAAGGATATTTTGGAAAAATCGGGTGAGAGTGCAGGACTGTCGGAACTTGAGCAAAAGATATCCACAGCGGACAAGAAAATAAGCGAAGGAGATGAAGAGAAAAATAAAGCCGGAGGATATGCAGTTACAGCAGATGAGGCATTCTTAAGAGGAGACTTTGAAAGTGCAAGAGAGAATTACGAGTATGCCAGAAGATTATATGTAAAATTAAAGGATGAGATAAATACCATAGAAATGGATAAAAAGCTTAATGATGTGCAAAAAAGAATTGATGAAAAAGAAAAAGAAGAATCAAAGGCGGCACAATCAGAAGCACAAACCACACAGCCAAAAACAAGTGAAACGGAATCCTCTTCAAGTTTAAGTGCTGAGTAATCCGGTATTTATTTAAAGCTTATGTATTGTTAATTAGTATTTTTCTATTAAAAGAGGTGCTTTCAGATGGATAAGGTATGCTTGGATGAGTTTGATATAAAGAAATATGTAAAGGACAGACTTTCAGAAATAAAAGAAGAAGATGAGTATGTCTTTGCAAAAAGTGTTTTATATGACGGTCTTTACAGGATGAGTGAGGTTTTTGAAGAAAGATATAAATCACTGTATAAAAAGGTATATGATGAGCTTGAGAGCAAAGAGGAGAGCTACGAGATTGCGATACTTTTACTTTCAAAAAATGAGAATACATTTTTAAGGATGTTTTTTCCGATATCAGATTTGGATGTAATAGAGGATAAGGAAGACGATATTAAAGAAGGTTTTAAAGAAGAGTGTATGGAAGGTAAAAATTCTATAAAAACCGTTTATCTTAATGCAGCCGACAGTGTATGCAGGGCTTTTTTACAAGAAAATATAAGAGTAAGTTTTACAAATAACAAAGAAAAACATACACTTTTGGTACAACCTAAAAAGGCTCTTCGATACAGGAAAGAAGTAGGAAAACTTTATGAAACCTTTTCTTATAACGGACTTAGATGGAATACGGTAAATACCGCATACCTTGACCGCTTTTTTGATATAGACCTGTCAGGACTTCCCCAAAATGCAAGAGATGTCGAAGTGGACTATGGAAAATATGCCGATATGATAGAAGAAGAACTTTATCCTGTATGGAACATAGAAAAAAATGTATTTAAGAGCAGTACATTTTTAAGTCCAAGTAAAGACGGATTATACTATGAACGTGAAATGATTAGGCAAAAAGATAAGGAGATTATCTTACGACTGATACAAAAGACTGGAGGAATGGTAGGAATAAGACAGGAAGAAGAAAAGATTATAGTAAAGTCATATGAAGAAAGCTATTCTGATTTGGAAGGGTATAATATATTTGATATAAGATATACAAAAGAAGAATTGCCAATCGGCTTAATAAGCAATAAAAGAAAAGAAGGAATGATTGGTCGCCTTCTAAATAAGGCCAAAGAAAAAATCCATACCGAAGCGGAAATAGAAAGGATTATTGAAGAGCTTGATATTGAAGAGTATGTATCTCTTAAATCCTGTGAAAGATTGGCAACAAACAAAGCGTTTTTAGAAGAAATGAAAATCCTGCCGGATATGAATAACTTTACAAATGAGAATTTCCAACTAACAGATGAAAGTCCTAAACTTATTTTAAGGTTTTTAAGAAACAGTGACAGCAACCTTTGCGAAGCAATGGTAAGATATGCCATATCACAGTTACAGATAAGCTTTGATGAATATATCTGTATAGGAGTTTTGGAAAACAGTTATAGTCTATAATGGTGACAGATAAGAGGATAATGCCTATGTCAGATAATATTGATAAAATGTATGAACAGCAGTTAATAAATGGTCCGGTAAGTAAAGAGTACGTAGTCAGGGGAGCGGAAGTATCATGTAAATACGGAAGTAAAACCTGTGTACTAAATTTATCAAGGGATCATGGCTCTTATACTTCGGATGGAAGACCGTTAATTATGAAGGGAGATAGTAAACCTACCAATATAAGCAGTTTTGGAATGTGTAATAAAGATAAAAGTAAACCTTGTAAATGTGTTCCGAAACTAAGAGAATGGTCCGTAATTGAAAGTAAGAAGCTATATATAGTAGATCCTAAAACTAATGAGTGTGCTGAGGCAGTTACACAAGATTCTATAACATTATGTGAAAAAGGTGGAATAGTTTCATTCAAAACATCAGGGCAAGCCACACCAAGCTACGGTAATGTAAAGGTAAAAGGAGCAGTAGAAATAGTCGAGGATGAAAAAGGAAGCTGGAGACGACCGAGAGATAAAAAGGACTTTGTAGGTCATGTAAAAGTGGAGCATTCAGGTGTATACAACTTTGTTATAACCATAAATGAAACCGGAAATAGAGCTATGGGAACTGTATATGTATATTCATATAATATATTAGGATACGTAACGCATATTGATGAATATATTGTAAAGAAAAAAATAAAAGAAAATGGGGAAAGTGAGCGTTATGTTGAGGTTATTTTAAATAGAAATAAGGATTACTACTTTGAAGTGGATATTCAAAATACAGATAAAATAGAGTATGAGTTAAAAGGGAATTTAGATAAGCATAGGTTGAAAATCATAAATGCTGTAAAGAAAGAAATATCGGGAGTTTGGATTATTGATAAAAAATATCAAGACACATACAAGGAAAATTATGATAATGTTGTGAAAGAAAATAAACATGGAATTACAAGGGCTATATATTATCTTAGTCCATGGTATGTAGTGCTTTTGGGAGGATTAATTGATAGAATAATAGAATCAGGAGAGTTATCAACACTGTTAAGTAATATTCTTAATATGAGTATAACGGGCTTAGGAGCAAGGTATACAAAGGCAGGAGTACTACTTGCAATATTATTACTTGGGTTTGATAATTTAAACAATTATGAACTTAAAAGAGTTAAAAACAAGCTACAAAAATACATCATGACAAATACTTATTTAAAAATAGAAATAAAGAATAAAGATTATTCAGATAGATGGGTTTATGAATCAGAGAGTTTAAGTATATGGGATGATAAATATCATTATAATTTTTCAGAATGTCCTGCACTGAATATTGGAACAGAATTAGAAGGTCCAAAGTACGAGAAAGGAAACTTTGGATTGTTATATAATTTTGACACGAGTGCAAATATAGAGAAAATGATAGAGGAATTAAAAGATATAGCATCAGATATTATAAATGCGAGGTAATAAATGAGGAATTATAAAAGGAGAAAAAAAATTATATTAGTTATATTTATAGCTATTTTAACTTACATATGCTTGAACTTTCAGTCTAAGTTTATAATCAAGGATAATGTTCTACTGGAATATAAAAGAGGGATTTTGGCAGATATTATGCCCAAAAAGGAAATTGAGATTCCATATGGTGTGACAGAGATTAGAGAAAAAGCTTTTAAAAATTGTTCAGAGTTAAAAAAAGTAGTTATACCTGATAGTGTGGTAAAAATTAATTCTTGTGCTTTTTTAGATTGTAAAAACTTAATAGAGGTTAAGTTACCTAAAAATTTAACAGAAATACCATTTGCTTGTTTTTCAGGTTGTAAACAATTAAGAACAGTAGTTCTAAATGAAAAATTAGATAATATTGACATGTTTGCTTTTGCTAATTGCAAGGATTTGGAGTATATAGATTTCCCAAACAGTATTAGGAAAATAGATGAATTTTCATTTTGTTATACCGGTTTAAAAAAAGTAGAACTTCCGGAAGGCTTGGAATATATAGGTGGAGAGGTATTTATGGGTGCTGAAAAATTAGAAGAGATAAAGTTCCCAAAGTCACTGGAAATAATAGATGCAAAAGGCTATCTTTTTGATGAGTGCCCAAACCTAAAAAAGATAATATTACCAAAGGGTTTTGATTTGGATTTAGTATACGATGATACTGTAAGTATAGAATATTATGACTAAAAATATGGTAAAGATGAAGGCATTTGCAGTAGAAAAAGCTTTGGCTAAGGAGATAGACTTGAAAGTAAATAAGATATTAATTAAAAGGAGCAACGTATGAACTGCATATGGGAGATAGTATTAAAAGCACAAAAAAGCGGATATAACTTAGAAGATCTTAGATTTAGAAACAGCGAGAGTCCAAGTCCTTATACTGAAAGCTCATTTGATTTTCTGAATTCAGATACTATTGAGGAAAATGAAATTGAAGTAAATCCTTTGTATCGTTTTGCAAATGAACTGGGGGAGATTTTTCTGCCGGATGTAGAGG
>NZ_DBHIEQ010000051.1:0-7333 GCF_057250505.1 Lachnoanaerobaculum sp.
ATTTCACTTTCTTGCTCATATTATAACAAATATAAGCCCAATATATAATAGAATAATGTATAATAATTATAAGAAATTGCAGATTCAAGATAAGTAGACAGTAGAGTTAAAAAATTCTGCTACTATAGATTCATTCAGGAGTAAATCATGGACAAAAATATAAATAAATTTATATATGACAGACACGCTAATATCATTTTCAGCCTAAACGGCAGCAGAGTAAAGGAACTTAAATTCCATAATAAAATGCTTACTCTAAAGGTTGATTCATTATTTCAATATGTGAACAATGAAGAAGTAGAACACAAGGGTGAAGTCTGTTTTAAAGATTGTGATTTAAGGCTTTGTAGTGTGTTGATTTTTAATAAAACCTTAGGTAAAGGTCATTTTACCGGAGATGCTGTTTCTTTAGAGGAATTTATGGATATTCATAAAAATTCTGAGTTTGAAATTATTACAGAAGGTTATTTTTGAAATTCAACGACTTACTCAGGATGGCTTTGGGAAGATGGGAAAAATCCTGTATCCGTTATTATGTATATCTGGAACAGCGGAGATATGGAGTATTCTATCATAAGTGAGTCTATGAGAGATGAATTTCTTGAAAAGGAATTTGATTTTAGTAAAGCTATAAAAAATCCATACATTAAAGAGCTTAAGAAGTAGGTAACCATAAAGATATCGTCGACAATTATAGACTGTTTTGAAGAAGAAGCTTGATATCAGCCGGAAATAGTTATTTGATTTTATATCATTATAAAATCTAAAATTTTGACATCTGAGCCGCTATGGTAGAACCCCTTTTAAACGGTCAAAATATTATCAGCATTTGCCTTAAAATGACTATCTATTTAGAAGAAATAATATATAATATATTTTAGGACTTTTACTTAGTTAAAGTTATAGTGCATATGAAGGGATAGTGGGGAAGTAAAATGAATAAACAACAGCTTGCGGCAAAGATTTGGGAGTCTGCAAATCAAATGAGATCAAAGATTGAAGCCAATGAATATAAGGATTATATATTGGGCTTTATCTTTTATAAGTATCTTTCAGACAAAGAAGAGCAGGACCTGTATAACAGAAAGTGAAATGTAGCTATGGATGATAATGGAATAAAAAATATTGAAGATTGGTGTAAGATTAAACCATATGTTGAAGAAATATGTTGCTTTGACAAAAATAAGGATAATGAAGCAATAAATCAAGCTTATAAGGACATAAAGGAATATAACTCAAATGTAAAAACAGAAAAAGGGTTGTGGGCTATTTTTTGTAGAAGAAAAGATGAGAAGTACAAGTGTATGCAAGTTGGCAGTAGCTATAATATTAATAAAGAACTTAAAGACATACTTGATTTGATGCGACTAGAACCAAAAAAAATTTCAGTAGATACTACATTTACTAAAAAAGCTTTTTCCTATGAAATTGGAAGGGATAAAAATAGTGAAAAGTATAGAGCGATGTATAAAGAACATGATAACTTTATATTTTTCTGTATAAATGCTGATACATTTTCTAAAGAAAGGGGAGAATATGATTCCGTTAATTTTTCTGAGGTAAAGTTTGCATTTTTAACAAAGGCATTATTGTGGAATCCAGCCCCATCTACATCTTCCCGCGGAAAGAAAAATAAAGAAAAAGAGATATACAACAAAATTAGAAATGAGAAAATTAAAATTGATTGGTAGAATATCTGTTTGTCTAGTTAAATAAAACTGAGTACCGAATATATAGGTCGATAGAAAGCAAACAGAGTGACAAACTAAAATAAATAATACATGAAAGACGGAGAATATTAGCAAATGAGAAAATTTAAACGGTGGTTATTAAATACATTTTTTAAAAATGAATTATTGGAAATTCAAAACGAGACAGATAGAAAAAATCAAGATGATATAGAAATTGTTCATCAAATAAAAAGTGGAGGTGGGCAGATTTTAGTATGTATTGCAGGAAGAGGATATTATCAGGAAGAGGGAGAAGATGCTGTAGAAATGAAGCCTGGTGACTGTATCAATATTCCGGCAGAAGTGAAACACTGGCATGGTGCCGCACCGGATGAATGGTTTTCTCATCTGGCAATTGAAGTGCCAGGTGAAGAGACATCGAATGAGTGGTGTGAGCCGGTTGCCTACGAAATATATAAATTGCTCAGATAACTTCCGGTTTGTAGACCTAAAACAGAATACCGATCCTTACATAGCAGTCATGCGCTTCGGTGCCGGGCTGCTAATTTTTTGCGAAAGGAGCAGTATCGAATGAAGCTTGTATCAATCAGAGCGTAGATGTGTTGCTCAAGACTTCCTCTCTGTTTGATCCGTTCCCGCCGGAGATGGGAACGGGCACCCCCTTTCTTGACCGTCTATATTGCTACATGAACCCGGCGTTTGTACCGAGTGCATTTTCTTACTTTCCAAATAAATCGCTGTGCGTTCCTGTTCGGGATAATGTCAAGACGAGCAAATCATTCTCAATCCGATAGACCAATAGCCAATCCGGCTGAATGTGGCACTCACGATGCCCGACCCAGTTTCCGGTTAAAGCGTGGTCTTTATTCTTTTCTGGAAGCTGTTCGCTGCTTGCCAGTTTGCGAATGATGTTGTCCAGAAGGTCAATATCAAGATGACGTTTCATCGCCAGCTTGTAGTCCTTCTTAAATTGATTTGTCCAAACAATGTCTAAATGTTTAATCATTCTTTTAACGCCCTCAATGCCTCATCTACATCAGAGTGGCGTTTTACAGACGGATCACGGGCAATGCGTTCTGCTTCCAGCATTGCTGCCATCGTTTCCTTGTTCGGTTGCTCCATGCGAACATCAAAAGGAAAACCGCCGACACGGATCGACTGACGAAGAAACACATTGATAGCGGTAGTAAGGTTGATGCCTAATTCACCATACAGTGCTTCGCACTGTTTCTTGATGTCGCTGTCCATACGGACACTGAAATTAGTTGTGGTAGCCATAAATTTCAACTCCTTTCCTTGCTATTGCAGTTATATTATATGTTGATTGCATTGCATAGTCAACCTATTAGACGCAAAATTTACAGAAAAGATTATAATTATTTTTGGAGGAACAGCCTATTTAATGTATTTGAAGAGATAAAAATCAATGTTACTACCGGACAGGCGGCAGAGATATACGGCATTCAGGTCAACCGTCACGGCATGGCAGTCTGCCCGTTTCACAATACAAAAATCTAAAACTGCGTGTGGAATGTAAGGTTATTTATCTTGCTCACTAACTTGGTCACTGACTAAGTTGGTATTTACGCTTTTTATGATGCTCCTGAAGCCGGTTGCTATTGAGGAGAATTCAGGCTTATATAGAATCATCTTCAGTGCCTCGTTGGGAAACCAACGGGGTATTTTTTTACTCTAATACGGCTGCATAGGACGCTGAAAAGTCAAAACGAACCGCAGGTAGTCCTGCAAGGACAACCAAAGTGCGCCTACGAGGCCAACGCGAAACCGGAGGATTCTTGTTAAACTTACTTTGTAAGGACGAAAGTCCGGATGTCCATTGAAAACTGAATACTCATTCTTCGGGTACATTCCTGTTTGGTCGAGCTTTCGACTGCACGCCATGAAGCCCATCGGGGCGATGGCGGTTTCGCAGAAGCAAATGCCGGATTGCAACCGGCGGCGGTGCCAAAGCCGGACAGGGACAATGATCCAAGAAAAAAGTGAAAACAACAGGATTTAATATAGCTGATAATGCCACCATTTGGAAAGTAACAATAAGAAGCGAAGTCAGGCAGTATTGCTTTGATAATAACAGGGTTCGTATAGATTGGAATTTTGATTCAGACGGAGCGAACGGATTTGTAAACGATATGGTTGCAGGTGACATTATAATCAGTACCGACGGGAATAGGAAACGTATAAACGGTATTGCGGTTATCACAGATGATGAAGCATATGAGCTTAAAACTGAGGCAGATAAAACCACAAGAGATGTTAAGTGGTTGGCCGTGGGTATTGATGCAGATATTACAGATATTAATGCGGGTAAAATACTTCATAGAATGACAGTTGCAAGAGTTCCTAAGATGAAAATCTCGGATATAGTGGAGTTGGCCGGAAAGGTAAATAATAATCTTGGATGAAGTGATAGATCGTCAGGAAGTAAAACAAAGAATAGAAATTTAATTTTAAGTATTTCAATTGCGTAAAATTAGGTGTATAATAATCTAAAATTATAATGAAAAGGAGTTAAGCTATGAAAGCTGATTATGATATAGTTGTTATCGGTTTCGGAAAGGCGGGAAAGACACTTGCGGCTAAGTTCAGTAAAGCAGGTAAAAGTGTTGCTTTGATTGAGAAAGATAAAAATATGTATGGAGGTACATGCATAAATGTAGGTTGTATTCCTTCAAAGCGACTTATAACGGATGCGTCAAAATCTCAAAACGGAAAGTTTGATAAAAAAGCACAGTACTATAAGGAGGCGGTTGCTGAAAAGAAGAAACTTACAGCCGCTCTTAATAAGGCTAATTATGACAAGATAGCAAGTGCAGGTGTGGACATTATTGACGGAACGGCGTCATTTAAGGATAATCACCATATCATTGTTTTAACTAAAGACGGAAATGTTGAGATTGAAGCTGATAAGTTTATTATTAATACAGGTTCGGTTACTGTAATACCGAAGATTGAAGGAGCTGACAGTAAGGGTGTGTATGCATCAGAGTCTATTATGAATCTTGAAGAATTACCTAAAAGACTTACTATTGTAGGTGGCGGTTATATAGGACTTGAGTTTGCTTCTATGTATGCAGATTTCGGAAGTAAGGTAACTGTAGTTCAGGATGGAGATGTATTCTTGCCTAGAGAAGATGAGGATATTGCAAAAGCTATCCGTGATGTATTGGAAGCGAAATCTGTAGAGATAGTTACAGGTGCAAAGGTGACCAAAGCCGAAGAGGGCAAATTATATTATGAGGTTTTAGGAGAGTCAAAGACTTTAGACTCCGATGCGATTTTACTTGCTGTAGGTCGTAGACCGAATACAGACGGTCTGGGATGTGAAAATGCAGGTATTAAGCTTACTGACAGAGGTGGCGTAGTTACCGATGAGCATTTAAAGACAAGTGTGGATAATATCTGGGCTGCAGGTGATGTTTGCGGTAAGCTTCAGTTTACATATATTTCACTTGATGACAGCAGAATCATATGGGATGAAATAATGGGAGAGGATAAGAGAACTACAGAAAACAGAGGAGCATTCTCTTATTCGGTATTTATCAATCCGCCGTTCTCAAGAGTCGGAATGAGTGAAAGGGATGCAAAGGCGGCAGGGGTTGAATACAAAGTTTTAAGCTTAAGTGCAAATGCTATTCCGAAGGCTAAGGTCTTAAGAAAAACAGACGGACTGTTAAAGGCTTTTGTTACAGCTGACGGTACAATTTTGGGTGCTGAGCTTTTCTGTGAAGAGTCTTATGAGATGATTAACTTTATAAAACTGGCAATGGACCACGGTATCAAAGCAAAGGATATAGCAAACTTTATATTCACACATCCTACAATGTCTGAAAGTTTAAACGATTTGTTTGCAATGTAATATAGATATTTTTAAATTTGTACTTGCAATATAAAAAAAATCCTGTATAATATTACACAGCTAACAACTCAGTTTGCTATGAATGATATTTATTTCTTGGATAGAATGCTCAAAGACGAGTCTTGGGGGCATTCTATCTTTTTTAATATCAATGCATTCTGGTTGATATTAAATGAAAGGATTTGCCCGAATAATTTATTTGGTTTAGGGCCGGTGAGAAAATGATAAGAATAGGTATTTTGGGATATGGAAACCTTGGAAGAGGAATCGAGTGTGCTATAAAGCATACAAAGGATATGAAGTTGGTAGCGGTGTTTACAAGAAGAGATCCTTCAAGTGTTAAGATTCTTACATCTGATGCAAAGGTTGACAGTGTTGAAAATATTTTAAGTTATCAGGATGATATAGATGTTTTGGTACTTTGCGGTGGCAGTGCGACAGATTTACCTGTACAGACACCTGAATATGCCAAGTATTTCAATGTTATTGACAGCTTTGATACTCATGCAAATATTCCGGAGCATTTTGCAAAGGTTGACGATGCTGCAAAGGCAACCGGTCACTTCGGTCTTATATCTGTAGGCTGGGATCCGGGTATGTTCTCACTTAACAGAGTATGTGCAAATGCGATTCTTCCAAACGGTGCAGATTATACTTTCTGGGGTAAGGGAGTAAGTCAGGGACATTCGGATGCTATCAGAAGAATTGAAGGCGTTGTAGATGCAAGACAGTATACAGTACCTGTAGAGTCGGCTCTTGAAGCTGTCAGAAGCGGTAAGAATCCTAAACTTACTACAAGACAAAAGCATACAAGAGAGTGCTATGTAGTGGCTGCAGACGGTGCAGACAAGGCAAAAATTGAAGAAAAGATAAAGACAATGCCTAACTACTTTGCAGACTATGATACAACAGTTCATTTCATCACAGCTGAGGAGATGAAGAAGAATCATTCAAAGCTTCCACACGGCGGATTTGTTATTAGAAGCGGAAAAACAGGTTGGGATGATGAGAACAATCATGTTATTGAGTATCGCTTAAAGCTTGATTCAAACCCTGAGTTCACAGCTTCCGTAATCATTGCATATGCAAGAGCCGCATATCGTATGCATAATGAAGGAAAGATCGGAGCACATACAGTATTTGATGTGGCACCGGCTTATCTGCTTGATATGAGTGTCGATGAGATAAGAGCACATCTGCTGTAATATAACAATAGTTTAGCTGTTACACTAAGTGTAGCAGCTATTTTAATGTAAAGATTATGTTTTTATGATATAATTTTTACATCTGATACAGTGGTAAATGATTTTGTGGTGTGTATGGAAGAGATTTTGAAAAAGGTATTTATTGAGAAGTATAAATACAGTATTGTAATAGCGATATCATATTATATATTGCCGTTTTTGGTTTATATAGTACCGGTAGAAGACCCGTTTGACAGAGCAATTCTCTTTGCTTATATAGTAATTGCTGTTATACCGCTTATTTTACTTGTTTTATCTATAATATTTGCAATAAGAAACGGGTTTTATTGGTACTTTTCATTTAGGATATTCATTTTATGTTTGGCTTATATGCTGTTTACCGGTATCAGTATACTTATGTTTTGTGTAGGATATTTTATAGTAAGCGTAATAGGACAATGCATAGGAGCATTCATTAGAGAACATAAACTGTAATATATCAGGCATCCATATCGTGATTTTCTCCATGTCAAGCATAAATGATTATGTCCTAAAATAATTATTTTATAAGCCCCACAAAA
>NZ_DBHIEQ010000052.1:0-7307 GCF_057250505.1 Lachnoanaerobaculum sp.
AAACTTGTATCTCTGCAAGAACTCAAGGTCAAACCTAAATAGCAAACAATACATACCATTGAATATCTAAATGCTTTCATTACTTATATATCCTTACTTTTGACATAAAGTCATTATAGTTTCCCCATTGTTTTTCAACTACTTGACTGCTCCAACCATCCATCAATTTACAAAATTGACCACTTTTTGCACTCCTTATTCCTACGCAGACTGTAATATGCCCTACATTTTTACTGTACGGACTTCCAGCTGCAAAGCCAAGCAAACATGGTCTTGAATTTGTTTCTGATTTAACATCTGAAAAACTTGGACTCCACTTGTTATTCACAGAAACTGAATAGCTGCTACTCTTATTTTTAATATATTTTTTTATTGTATTAAGTTTAAATAAGCGTTCTCATTTACAATAGCCGGCATAGCATTAACGTATAGATATTTTACCGAAGAACTATTTTCAATATTTAACGTTTCAGCCGCAGTATCGTATGCCGGTATTCCTGAAGAAAATTCCAGCACATTTGCCCCTGAAGCGTCTACTATTACATAACCTTCATTATTATTGTTCTTAAGGTAATACAAATCGCCTAAAACTGTTTGAATATCTGAGTCAAATAACTCATAACCATAAACAATATCTACATTATTCCATGACTCATAGCCTTCATTATCATCAGAGCTATTTATTTCTGAAACAAATTCTTTTACAGTTTCTGTTCCTTTATCTATCTGAGCTGCCCATATAGGAATAGTTAACTCGACTTTTTAAGAGGTAATGTATCAACCTGCTCACCTAAATCAATCTCTTCGAGACGATATTTCCAGTGATATACTACCGGGTCGGCGTTGACTTCCTCAAAATACTTATATATTCGCTCCACCAGTTCCTCTTTGCTATTAACACGAATACCCTTTAAGGACTGTCGAGTAAGCTTACTAAAGAATCCTTCAACAAGGTTCAACCATGAACCGTGTTTTGGAGTAAATACAAATTCAAATCTTCCGGGAATTGAAGCAAGATATTTTTTTGTTTCTTCGCAAGTATGCACCTTGAGATTATCCAACACCAAGCGAATCTTATCCTCTTTGCAATATTTCGAGTCAAGCAGTTTAAGAAACTCTATGTATTCTTTACTTGTATGACGATCTTTGACAAGCGGAATTGCTTCTCCGGTTTGAAGATCTATACCGACAAGTAACGAAATCGTTCCTAAACGCTTGTATTCATAATCTCTGCTGAAGGTTTTATGATTCTCATCCGGTGGAAGATCCTCAGAAGTATTTGCTGTAGCCTGTATACCCGGCTTCTCATCATATGAGAGAACGTGAACAATTTGACCATCTTTGGCAAAGGGTAGCAGCTGACCATCTTCATCGAACTGCATTGATAACTGCTTATAGACCAAGAGAACATTGTGCATCTTCTGATCAAAGTCAGGATCTCGCTTACGGCAGTAATACTTTATCTTGTTAGGCTTAATATCTGCCTCTTCAAGTATCGTCCGAACCTTTGACTGACTTATAGTGGAAAGTCTTATGTGACCGGACTCTTCGGCAATCTTATTTATGTGTTTCGTCAGAAGAGCCCTTGTCCATACTTCGGCTGAATATCCAAGTTCTACAGGTTTTTGGCAAGCGATATTTATAATCTATGCTTTTTCATCATCAGTAATCTCTGCGTTGCGACCGCGACCGGGAGCATCCAAAAGGGCATTTTCAACACCACCTTCTTTGAATTTTTTAAGACAAAGCATAACGCTACACCTGTTGATGCCTACTTTATCTGCGATTACATCAATAGCTACACCTTCTGCCTTAAGGAGCAATATTCTTGCTCGACAAACGGTTTGAGCCTGAATAGTTCGTGAACGTGTTTGTGATTTGAGATATTCTCGTTCCTCTGACGTTAATGTTATTGTGGTTGCTTTTCTACCCATGATTTTTCCTCCATATGTACTATATGAATATTATATCATGGAACACTTATTTAATCGAGTTATTTAGAAACTTTTATACTAGATAATCTGATATCTCAACTAATTTTTCACTCTAAATCTATTTCATCAAATTTAACTACATCCCCAGCTTATTCTGCATCAAAGTAATATTAAATTACAACATCATCAATAGTCCATTATCTCTACAATTCTCTGTATAAAATTTTTTTTATCTTCTCCATTTTCTTTTTCAATTTGTTTTACTATAGCCCCATCTTTCATTAGTAGCACTTTTTTACTATAACTTGCTATTGTCGGATCATGTGTTACCATTAAAATAGTACGATTTTCTTCTAAGTTTAATCTTTCAAAATATTTTATTACAATTTCAGAATTGATGCTATCTAAATTCCCGGTAGGTTCATCTGCTAATATTATCTTAGGTTCGTTTATAATTGCTCTACATATTGCAGTTCTTTGTTTTTCACCACCTGATACTTCTGTTGGATATTTGTCTAAAATTTTATCAATCTCAAACCTTTTTGCATTTTCTAATATTAATGATTCAATCTCTCTATACGGCTTATTACTTATATATAAAGGTAATAGAATATTCTCTTTTAAAGTCAGACTATCTACCAGATAAAATTCTTGAAACACAAATCCCACTATTTTTTGTCTAACATCTGATAATATTTCATCAGAACAACTACTTAAATTAATATCTCCAACAATTGCTCTTCCGGTAGTTGCCTCTTCAATCCCTCCAAGTATTTTTAATAAAGTAGTTTTTCCACAACCTGATTTTCCCATAATGCTAATAAAGTCCCCATGATATACCTCTAAACTGACACCATTTAAGACTTGATTTAAATTAACAGATATTTTTCCCCTTTTCTTCTTATCTTCCTTATTATATATTTTGGTTAAATCAACAGCCTTTATAACTTCGTTCATATATCCCACCTATCCTAATCGCCTTAAAATATAAGAAATAAATTGTTTTTTAAGTATTTTATAGTAAATATATTCCAATGTTAAATATCCAACTATAAATATTGCAAAAAAAGTGCAAATCTGAATTCTCTGCTCTACCATATTGACACCAACACCGGATAGTATATAAAGATACATCATGGATAATATACCTGCTAATATCACAGGAATCATAAAAGGCAATTGAAGTTCTCTTGTGGCAGTATTAGCAATAGTCTTCTTGTTCATGCCCATAATATAATACGCCTTGTATTTTTCCGACAAATAATCTATCTGACTAAATGTATTTATATAGATTGCACTATTCTTAAAGATAGTGATTACAATGGCTACCAATACGAAGACAATAAGCATACAAAGTATTACATTTCTATTTATTTCTACATATTTATCCTTTTCGTATATTCTTACTTTCATTTCATCTTGTTGTTCGTAATCATTCAGTACTTGTTTAATACGATTTTGATCTCCATGCTCTTTTGCATTTACAAATATAATATGTTTATTCTGTCCATATCTGCTGATATCCTCATAGTCTCTGTGATTCATCAAAAACATATATTCATTTCTATAGTTTTCAAATACTCCAAATATATTTTCCCAATATCTGCTTTTAATACTATAGTCAAATTGTTGTCCGTTTATAGTGTAAATCGATATAAAACTCTCTCCATTTAACGCCTCAAAATCTTCCTCCAATTCCAATGCAATCCCTATTATCTCTCCACTCTTTAGAGTCCAATTTTTATTGCGAAAGGTATTATAGCGTTCAATATCTACACATCTTATATCCCCTATATTTTTGTTATTTTTTATTTCCGAAACATCTAGTGTAGATATATCCATAGGAATTTTTGAATTTTTCAGGCTTTCAATCAAGGTATTTGGCACAGAATAGCTCTCTATAACAAAGTCATTTGGGTACATCATTTGATAGCTTTCTACTGTATTTGCATATATGTTATTATAAATATTTACTCCTATGAAAACAAGTAGGATTATTCCACTTAATAATGAAAAATATATAATCTTACTAAATTTATTGAATCTAAAGACGAAATTATTTATAAATAAAAAATTTTTATAATATAACTTTGTTTCTCCTCTTAATAATTGTAGTATAGGAAATGCCATAGATACAAAAATAAAATATAGCCCTATAGAAATTAACAATATGGAAGAAAATGTTCGTAAAATTACATCTCCTTGTTGAATTAAAATAACATACAAAGAAAGTATCGACAAAATAATTCCAAATACAAATCTATACCAGCCTTTTTTAGCTAATGTATCTGCTCTTTGTTCCTCTATAAGCAAATCATTTAATTTCATTTTTCTTATCTTAATATAAATACAAAGAGCAGATATAAAATATAAAGCAAAATATATCATATAAATGAAAATATAGCTTTTTATTGGATATATAACCATCGGAAATTCATATAAAAACACTTTTTTAAAAAGGTATATACTTCCATGGTAAAAAGACGCCCCAATCATGCTCCCCAAAATCATGGATACAATATATGTGGCAAGAAGTTCAATTATTATACATTTGAATAAATTTGATTTTTTCTGTCCTAAAATAATAAAAATAGCATAATCTCTGCTTTTCTTTTTTGTGTAGTTTAAAAATGTATAAATAATAAAGCATAACGAAATAAGCAGGAACACATAAGAGATCCATTTGAGTGTGCTAATCTCACTGTTCATAATTTTAATATTTTCTATTTCTACAACTTCTCTCATAGCATTCAAATAACTTGATATAATGATATATCCTGCTACTGCTATCACCGAACTTACCAAATAGAATATATAATCTTTATACTTTGATTTCATATTTTTTAATATTAATGTGTATAGCATAATTCCTCTTCTTCTGCAAAAACTTATTATATTATATAAAATATGATTCTGTTTTTGCAAGACCTTTTTACAGAAAGTTGCAAGGTAAAAAGTATGCTCCAAACGTTAAGTTAATGACATTGTGTATTTGTCCGGATATTTCTATTTCGTTCTTCGGGAAGTAAAATTACTTATTTCCCGACAATCCCTTATTTTATAATTCCGGGAATAACTTTTCCCCACAGTGCAAGACCAAAAGCTAATACTGCCTCTTTCTTGCGATCATAATATACACTTCTTTCCATATTCAAAATCTCTAGCATTTCCTTTTCTGTACGAGTCTTCTTATCAAAATACACTTTCATAAGAATATCCCTATATAATTCTCCGTATGCTGGAAAATCTTCCACTTCCCTCAATGCGTTTTCACACATTTGAAGCATTGCACGATTCTGAAATAACACAAATAGATTATCCTGTATGTGCTGTCTCTTCTCTTTAGGTGCAAAATTTATTAAGTATACCAGTGCTTCATCAAGGCTCCCAATAACCAGATCTTTTAGCTCGCATATCTGCTCATCTGCATTAACAGTACATAGCCAGCTCATTTGTCTATATACAGAAAGAAGTACCTTTGCTTTGTCACAAACATTTACTGGATCTAATACTGAAGCACGGAATAGATCCAGTAAAGTGTGCATAGCTTTCGATATACTCGCCATAAATTACACAACCAAATTAAGTTGCGAATATGGAAAAAAAACTTCTCCATTGATACTATCAAGTTTTATCTTGTTTCCCACATTGTTCTTGATCAGCTTTTTTATCATCTGATTAGATACTCTATGTCGGTTGTTAGCTGCCAACACTGCATCCTTAATATCTACCTTAACGCAATGAGCAAGGTCATAGACGTAAACCTTCAGCAAAATATATGAATCGTACTCCCCACCTACAACATACGTTCCGTTTCCACCGGGGTATCTTCTGTTGTAACGGTACTGATCCTTCCCCTTCACTCCTTGTTTCAAATAAACTGTATTCAATGTCTCAAAAGAAATATCTACAATTCTGCCCTTCATACTGGCACCTCCTTAATTTGATAGTGTCAGTATAGATAAATATTTATTTAATTTTGCTGGGTAAACATCTCAAAAAATTATTCTTTTCCAGTTATTCCAAGTTTTCCTAGACCATAAGATTTATACTTGTATATAATCTCGTCCCTTTCTTCTGGTCTAAAATATGAAATAATAATATCTCCATTTGCACATAAGTAATAGACTAGCACATACGAAACATTCTCGTCAAAATATCCTTTATATAATTCTCCTTGAACTTCAATTCTTTCCTTATGTGGTTCAAGATATACTGTCGCTTTATCAAGTAATTTCATATCATCCGAAAGCAACCACACCAATTTTTCCATAAGAGACTTGTCTAGTGCTAATTCTCTTCCGAGATTGAGAACTCCTATTGAACCATAATTGTCATAAACTAATCTACGCACTAAACCTGTATTTATTAGCTTTTGTTCCAATTCATCTAATTTATTTACTGCCACAAATCTTGGAACAATCATCCTCTCTACTGTATGAACAAGTGCATTGTCTACAAATATAAAATCTTTCAAATCATGATGCTGTAAAGCCCAACGTCTTATTTTTTGAAATATAACTTCTATCTCTCTTACTATTCCCTGTAATTCGCCACCACCAATATTAACATTATATCTATTTTCAATTCTTATCATCCACTCCTGTATATGCTTTGCATCTGCTTTTTCTGCATTTTTAAGTGTTGCCGTCAATGTCTTTTCTTTAACTTTAACACCATAAGCATCGTTTCTGACTTTTATATCATTTTTATTACAATAAATAATCTCTTGAACGATTGTAACAAACCAAGACAAGAGTAACCTATTTTCCGGAATTTCAGATGGCTTTTGTTCCTTAATCCATTTTGTTAGCACATGAAGATACTTTCTAGCCGTCCGTAGTCCAGACATATCGTTTTTATTCAGCTCTTCTTTACTTCCAAAAATTAGATATTTTAAGTCCACAACATCTGACTCACTCTTATCCACCGTGACTAGGCACGCATGATCTTTTATTAGTTTTTCAAGAATTGCTTCTTGCCATTCTTTAGTGACTATATAATTTTCCCATTTTACAAAAGTTTTAATGTATTCGTCATCATTACTGCTATATTTCTCTATTACTGCATACGTTTTAATTCTGTCTTCTTCTTCACATAGCATAATATGCTCTATTAACAGAGTATAAAATCCCAAAAAAATATTATCACTAGGTATATGTTTATCAGTCTGTTCTAGTTGATCATATATATTATTTTGAAAGTAATTCTTAGCAACTATTAGTTCATTCTTTGAAGTCTTAATATTCTCTGGCTTTAATGCTTCCTCATTAAATGATAGCTCCATAATTCTGCTTAAAGTATTAAGCCACCTTTGATTTCTTTGAGCAAGGGTCTTTTTCCTCTTCCTTGCTTCTTCAATGCCAATAACAC
>NZ_DBHIEQ010000053.1:0-6761 GCF_057250505.1 Lachnoanaerobaculum sp.
TGCTTTTAGACGCCGATCTGGTACCTGTCTCCATGCAAATGTATCCCGGAAATGAATCGGAAAAGCCATATATTAGAAAAGTTATTGAAGAAATGAAACAACGACACAACGTATCAGGCAAGACGATTCAGGTGGCTGATAAAGGCCTTAATTGTGCAAGAAATATTTATGCTGCTGTTAAAGAAGCTAATGACGGCTATATATTCTCAAAATCAATACATGGTAAGAATCTAAGTGAAAAGGAAAAGAAATGGGTTCTACTTGAGAATGACGCAAATGTCTTTTCTAACTACACTGATGAAAGAGGTAATATATCTTTTCGTCTTAAATCATGTATTGACAGTTTTGATTATAGTTTTAAAGAGATTGATCCGAAAACAGGAAAAGAGAGTGTTACAAGGTTCTCTGTAAAAGAAAAGCGTATCGTCTCTTATAATCCTAATCTTGCAAAAAAACAAAGGCTTGAAATAATGAAGATGGTTGATAAAGCTTCAAAGTTTTCTACATACAAAAATATAGCAAAAGATGAACTTGGAGATTGTGCTAAATATGTAGATATCATAACTAAAGATAGTTCAGGCAAGACAATAAAGCCTATAACAGGTCTAAACAAATCTAAGATTGATGAAGATCTTAAATATGCAGGATATAATCTTTTAGTTACATCTGAGATAGATATGGAACCTTTACAGGTATATAAGACATACCATAGCCTATGGAAGATCGAGGAATCTTTTAGACTTACAAAATCATACCTTGATGCCGGGCCTGTTTATTTGCAGAAAAAAGAAACAATCTATGGGCATTTTTTGATATGCTACCTTAGCTTGTTTCTTTTAAGAGTATTAGAAATCAAGTGCTTCAAGAATAAAATAAACTCTTATGACCTGATTAACTTTATGCGTGATTTTAGGGTTGTAAATAAAGGTGATAATACATATATCAATATATCAAGAGATCAAACCATTAACGAAAAGGTTAAAAAACTGGTTGGTTTTAGTAACCTTGATGCCCTCTATTTAACAAGAACTGAAATCGACAATTTCTTTTAAAACTGCATGCTCCTAGATACCTAGAGTACTAGGTTTTGGGATAAACAACGAAAGTCAGGTATCATAATCCTCGATTTTTTGTTATAATTTTACAAAAAGCCACCGGCGAATTCGATGGCAAAATGTTTTTTATATTACAATAATATTCCGACTTATATCAATACTCTATAGGTTTGCAACTTTCTTATTATATATCTTCTTCATCAAATAGATATCAAAAAATGCACATCCCAGTTCCGCAAGCGGTATCGAATACCATACAGACTCAAGTCCGAACACCTTTGAAAGTACATAGGCAAAAGGAAGTATAAGCACCAATTGTCTTAAAAATGAAGCATAGAGTGCGTACATACCGTTGCCAAGTGATTGGAAAGTGGCAATGGCTATTACGTCAAATGCCGCCAAAATAAAACAAAGACTGCATATTCTAAGTGCCGGTATGCCAAGCTTCATCATTTCTTCATTAGGGCTGAAAAGCATCATAAGCTCTTTCGGAAAAATCCAAAATATTGCGGTTCCTATCACCATTATAACGATTGATGTCATAAATGAATATTTCAGTGCTTTTATTATTCTGTCCTTATTCTTAGCACCGTAGTTGAAAGCTACAATCGGTGTCATTCCGTTATTTAGACCGAATATCGGCATAAATACAAAGCTTTGGAGCTTATAGTATATTCCCAGTACATTTACCGCCATATCCGAATATGTCACCAAAATCTTATTCAGTCCGAGCATCATAAGAGTTGACATGGACTGCATTGCTATAGACGGTATTCCTACCCTGTATATTTCCTTAATAATATCGAAATCAGGCTTAAATATATGAGTACCGAACCTTATATCCACGTCTTCATTATATTTCATATTAAAGATAAAGGATAATATCATTGCAATTATCTGGCCGGTAACAGTGGCGATTGCCGCACCCGCTATTCCAAGCTTCGGTACTCCAAAAAATCCAAAAATAAGTATAGGATCCAGAATTATATTTATAATTGCTCCCACACCTTGAGTAACCATGTTGTAGATAGTCTTTCCTGTAGACTGCAAGATTCTCTCAAATGTCACTTCCAAAATAAGCCCGAATGAAAATATTGTGACAACGAACAAATATGAATATCCCAGCTGTCTGATACTCTCACTCTTAGTCTGTGAGTCAAAAAACAGCTTTGTGCCCAATGCACCGAAAAGTGCAAATGCGATTGAAGCCAGTATTCCCAATAATATGGCATTATCGGCGGTCTGCTTTGCCTTTTTTCTGTTTCTTTCACCAAGAGATCTGGAAAGCAATGCATTTACACCGACTCCCGTACCTACAGATACCGCTATCATAAGTATCTGTATAGGATATGCCAAAGATACCGCCGCCAGTGCATCGGGGCTATATCTTGCCACAAATATACTGTCCACTATGTTATAAAGTGATTGTACCAAAAACGAAATTACCATAGGTGTACTCATAGAAAACAGTAACTTACCTATAGGCATTACTCCCATACGATTTTCTTTTCTCTCTGTCATATTCTCTCCTAAAAGTTTACCCTTTCTATTTTACAACTTCCTTTACTTATTTTCTATATGGAATTTTACTTCATTACTTACATTTTTGACTTTTACTTTACATAACACAGTCTATAATGTGAACATAATATGAATATTTCTTCTAAAAGTTGATAAAGTCCTTTCTAAGTGCTAAAATAGCTTGATTAGTGGACACTTTTGCAATAATCTATATACTATATAATAGATATTGTTAAGTCTAATTTATTTTTGGAGAAACCATAATGAATTTTATTGAGAAAATATTCGGTACACATAGTGAAAGAGAGCTTAGACTGATAGAACCTACTATTGATAAGATAGAGAGTCTGCGCCCTACTATGCAGGCCATGAGTGATGAGGAATTAAGAGAACTTACACCTAAGTTCAAACAAAGATTGGCGGATGGAGAAACACTTGATGACATCCTGCCTGAAGCATTTGCAGCTGTAAGAGAGGCTTCCGTCAGAGTTACAGGTATGGAGCACTTTAGAGTACAGCTTATGGGTGGTATGGTCCTCCATCAAGGTCGTATTGCAGAGATGAGAACAGGTGAAGGTAAAACCCTTGTATCCACCTGTCCGGCTTATTTGAATGCTCTTGCAGGTAAAGGTGTACTTATAGTAACCGTTAACGACTATCTTGCACAGCGTGATGCTGACGAGATGGGACAAATCCACAGATTCTTGGGACTCAGCGTAGGTTGTGTTCTGAACTCTATGGATTCAACACAGAGACAGGAACAGTATGCCTGTGATATCACATATGTCACCAACAATGAGCTTGGATTTGACTACCTGCGTGACAACATGGCAATATACAAAAAAGATCAGGTACTTCGTTCACTTGATTATGCAATCATTGATGAGGTTGACTCAATCCTTATAGATGAGGCAAGAACACCTCTTATTATTTCAGGTCAGTCAGGCAAGTCTACAAAGCTTTATGAGATTTGTGATATGCTTGCAAAGCAGCTTGAAAGAGGTGAAGCAAGTGCGGAGTTTACAAAGATGGGCGCTCTTATGGGAGACGAAATCGAAGAGACCGGCGACTTTATCGTAAATGAGAAGGATAAGGTTGTAAACCTTACAGAAGAAGGTATCAAAAAGGTAGAAAAATACTTCAACATAGAGAACCTTGCGGACCCTGAAAACCTTGAAATACAGCATTGTATTATCCTTGCACTGAGAGCCAACAACCTTATGTTCAGAGACAAGGACTATGTTGTAAAGGACGACGAGGTACTTATCGTAGACGAGTTCACAGGTCGTATAATGCCGGGAAGAAGATACTCGGACGGTTTGCATCAGGCTATCGAGGCTAAGGAGCACGTAAACGTTCAAAGAGAGTCAAGAACTCTGGCTACCATTACATTCCAGAACTTCTTCAACAAGTTCAAAAAGAAAGCAGGTATGACCGGTACCGCTCTTACTGAGGAGAAGGAGTTTAGAAATACTTACGGCATGGACGTTATCGCTATCCCTACCAACAAGCCGATTGCAAGAATCGACCATGAGGATGCGGTATATAAGTCCAAAAAAGAGAAGTTCCATGCTGTTGTGGAAGATATCAAGGAAACTCACGCCAAGGGACAGCCTGTACTTGTAGGTACAATCACCATTGAGACATCAGAGATGCTTTCAAAGATGCTCAAGAAAGAGGGAATACCTCATACAGTCCTCAATGCAAAGTTCCATGAGAAAGAGGCCGAAATCGTAGCTGGCGCAGGTATACACGGTGCAGTTACCATCGCCACCAACATGGCAGGTCGTGGTACCGATATCAAGCTTGACGAAGAATCCGTAAAAAAAGGCGGTCTGAAGATAATCGGTACTGAAAGACATGAGAGCAGACGTATCGACAACCAGCTTAGAGGTCGTTCAGGTCGTCAGGGTGACCCGGGTGAATCAAGATTTTATATCTCACTTGAAGATGACCTTATGAGACTTTTCGCATCTGAGAGACTTATAAATATCTTCAATGCACTTGGAGTTCCTGAGAATGAGCAGATTGAACACAAAATGCTTACAAGAGCTATTGAAAAGGCTCAGATGAAGATAGAGAGCAACAACTACGGTATCAGAGAGAACCTTCTCAAATACGATGAGGTAAACAACGAGCAGAGAGAAGTTATCTACGAAGAGAGAAATAAGGTACTTGAAGGCGACAATATGCGCGATACCATCCTTCGTATGGTAAATGATGTAATAGAACATTCTGTAAATATGGCTATTTCAGATGAAGTACCTTCTTCAGAGTGGAATATGACAGAGCTTCATGAGCTTTTACTTCCGATCATCCCTCTTACTCCTGCAGATTACGAAAATACCGAAGATATGAAAAAGGATGAGCTTATCCACAAGTTAAAGGAAGAAGCAATTAAGCTTTATGAGGCTAAGGAAGCCGAGTTCCCGGATGCTGAAAAAATCCGTGAGCTTGAGCGTGTAGTACTTCTTAAGGCTATCGACAACAAGTGGATGAACCATATAGATGATATGGAACAGCTTCGTCAGGGTATAGGCTTACAGGCACTCGGCCAAAGAGACCCGCTTGTAGAGTACAAGATGGCGGCCTATGATATGTTTGACGAGATGACAAGAGGTATCTCTGAAGATACTGTACGTATCCTATATCATGTAAAGGTTGAGCAGAAGGTTGAAAGAGAACCTGCAGCCAAAGTTACCGGAACCAATAAGGATGACAGCACGGTAAAGAAGCCTATTCGTATAGAGGCTAAGGTTTATCCTAACGATCCTTGTCCTTGCGGAAGCGGAAAGAAATATAAACAATGCCATGGCAGAAAGGGTATGACATTATAATTTATGGGAATGCGAAACAATAAATTAAGTTTTATATCACATATTATAGTAGGTATAATACTTATAGCCGGGGGCATATTTTTTGCCCGTACCAAGCTTGATATAATACTCAGCTTCAACTCTCCACAGAAACTTTATAACGACGGATATTACTTTACCAATGCTTCAAAAAGTGATATAGACGGTATATATGCCGTAGCCGTACATGATATAATCGATACAGGTTACGGTTCAAGTGATAACAAGTCTGAGATTTACACCATAATGGCGGATGTCGGAGTATACTTTTTGGAGTCACATCCGGGTAATAAAAAGATTAACTCAATGCTTGAAACATTTGATAATTATGCCAAGGATGAGAATAAAGACTCTAAAGAAGCACCTGTTGAGTATCTTATTGTAGCGGTAAAAGATGATACCTACAATCAGCTTTCAGATGTGGCAAATGAGATTGACCCCGATAATACCTACAGAAATAACGGTACACTAAACACTGATATATACCTTAAAAATACCTCTCTTACAAAGGAGATAGTATTTGCTCTCGGAGGTACAATAATTCTGTTTGTAATGGGTATCGGATTTATCATTTTAGCCTTTACGAGAAAATCCACAAACAATGACAACTATGAAAGACTCTGTGCTTTGGATGAAAGGCTGAGAGGTAATCTGGGCGAGCTTGACAATATCTCAGATTATGTTGATAAAACTATAGGAGCATATGTATACAAAGACCATTTGATACTTAATACAAAGTTCGGTCTTGATATGTACAATCTTAAAGATCTCGTTTGGATGTTCCATCGTATAACCAAACAGAAGATGTATGCACTTATAACGGTGAGTGTAAGCTACTCATTGCAGATAAATCTCTATGAGAACGGCAGAGTTCGTGAATGCAATGTCACGGTAACCCACAATAAAAAGGCTGAGGGCAATATGGAAGCTTTGGTGGAGTATGTCGGTATGAATTATCCGAATGCATTGGTCGGCTTCAACCCTGAAACACAAGCTGCATACAGAGAGTTTAAACGTTCACACAAATAATAAACCGGTCTTAAAATCATAAGAAAACTTATGATTTTAAGGCTTTTTTTTGATATAATATTTTTGTTATTGTTAGATATATAAAAGGACAACTTATGAACAAAAAAACATTAAAAATACTGGAATTTGAAAAGATAATAAACAGTCTGGTAGATATGGCAAGCAGCGAGCCTGCAAAAAAGCTCTGCAGCAAGTTAAAGCCGTCTACCGACATTGCCGAAATACAAAAAAACCAAAGTCATACAACTGCCGCACTTGACAGAATCAGACTGAAAGGAAATCTCTCACTGTCTGAAGTAAA
>NZ_DBHIEQ010000054.1:0-6199 GCF_057250505.1 Lachnoanaerobaculum sp.
TACGATTTGTTGATTATTACAGGTCCTAATACCGGCGGTAAAACTGTTTCTTTAAAAACTGTAGGCTTATTCACAATTATGGGACAGGCAGGACTGCATATCCCCGCTTTTGAAGGAAGTGAGCTGTCCGTATTTAGCGATGTATTTGCAGATATAGGTGATGAACAGAGTATTGAGCAATCATTGTCCACATTTTCAGGTCATATGAAAAACATTGTCTACATTTTAAACCATGCGGATGCAAACTCACTCTGCCTGTTTGACGAGCTTTGTGCCGGTACGGACCCTACAGAAGGTGCCGCACTTGCAATATCCATACTATCATTCCTTCACAGAATGCAAAGCAGATGTATCGCAACCACTCACTACAGTGAGCTTAAGGTGTTCGCACTTAATGAGCCGGGAGTTGAAAACGCCTCATGTGAATTTGATGTGGCAACTCTATCTCCTACTTACAGAATACTGATAGGAGTTCCCGGAAAATCAAATGCATTTGCAATAGCAGGCAAGCTGGGACTGCCTGACTACATTATATCCGAGGCGGGTACACATCTTGAAAAAGATGCAAAAGACTTTGAAGACTTGCTTACCAGACTCGAAAATGACAGACAAATCATAGAAAAGGATAAACTATCCATTCAAAAGTATAAAAGAGAGATTGAAAGTCTCAAAAGGCATTATGACAAGCAGGAAGAAAATCTGGCCGCCAAAAAAGAAAAAATTCTTGAAGAGGCCAAAGAGTCGGCAAGAAAGATATTGGAAGAAGCCAAGGAAACTGCAGATGACACTATCAAAAATATCAATAAGATAGCTTCAGGTGCAGGTCTCGGCTCCGCTCTTGAAGAGCAGCGTACCAGACTTCGTGAGTCCATAAATAAGAATACAAAGTCTGTTGAAGTCAAAAAGCCTACAAATAAACTTAAAAAACCTAAGGAACTTAAGCTTGGAGACAGTGTACATGTTATCAGTTTAAACCTTGACGGTATCGTATCTTCTCTTCCTAACCAGAGCGGAAATCTGTTTGTACAGATGGGTATCCTAAGGTCACAGGTCAATATATCAGATATTGCCTTGGTGGAAGAACCTGCCAAAAAGACTGAAAATAAAACACGAAGTCGCGGCTCTTCAATGGTAAAGTCCGCTACAATATCTACCGAAATCAATCTAATCGGTAAGAATGTGGACGAAGCCTGCTCCGAGCTTGACAAATATCTTGACGATGCTCTGCTTGCACATCTTCCGGGAGTGCGTATCATACATGGTAGAGGTACCGGTGCCTTACAAAAAGGAATACACTCCTACCTGAAGAGACAATCATTTATAAAAAGCTACTCTTTAGCCGATTTCAACGAGGGTGGCAATGCTGTAACTATAGTTCATTTCAAATAAATATTTAAAGGGGAAACATGGCAGAAAAGCAAAGAATTTTAATTGTAGATGATGATGAAAATATTGCCGAACTTATTTCATTATATTTGATGAGAGAATGTTATGAAACAAAAATAGTAGGTGACGGCGAGTCCGCACTGGCCGACTTTGACGAATTCAAGCCGAATCTCATACTGCTTGACCTTATGCTGCCGGGAATTGACGGCTATCAGGTGTGCAGAGAAATAAGAGCAAAGTCAGGTA
Organism: Lachnoanaerobaculum sp.; assembly: GCF_057250505.1. Lineage (NCBI taxonomy): Bacteria > Bacillati > Bacillota > Clostridia > Lachnospirales > Lachnospiraceae > Lachnoanaerobaculum > Lachnoanaerobaculum sp. The sequence continues at coordinate 1,633 of NZ_DBHIEQ010000054.1, forward strand.
CACCTATAATAATGTTGTCCGCAAAGGGCGAAGTCTTTGACAAGGTACTGGGGCTTGAGCTCGGTGCAGACGACTACATGATAAAGCCCTTTGACTCAAAGGAGCTTATCGCCAGAGTCAAAGCGGTAATAAGAAGATATAACAGCAGCACTATAACAATACCGGAATTACACAGCGGCGGTGAATATGTCGAATATCCCGACCTTATTGTAAATATGACAAACTATGCCGTCACTTACCTCGGCAAGAATATAGAGATGCCTCCAAAGGAGCTTGAACTTTTGTACTTTTTATCTTCACATCCTAATCAGGTCTTTACCAGAGAACAGCTGCTTGACAATATCTGGGGCTATGAATATATCGGTGATACAAGGACTGTGGACGTACATATCAAAAGATTGCGTGAGAAGATACATGACAATCAGTTTTGGGCCATATCCACCGTCTGGGGAATAGGCTATAAGTTTGAGGTCAAAAAATGAGACTCTCTCTCTATCTGAAATTTATACTGGCTTATATCATATTCGGAGTAGCCGGATTTGTAGCTATTGCCACCATATCAAGCCAACTTACCTACTCATATCTTGTGGAGTCGAGAAGTCAAACACTCTATGACGAGGCAAATCTGATAGCTTCCACCTACTCCACAGTTTATGAGGGGCAAAATATCTCTCTTGAGGAAAGTTATCCACAGCTTAGAGCTGTTGCCACCTTTCTGAATGCCAAGATATGGGTAATGAACAAAAACGGTAAGATAATAGTGGATGCGGAGAATAAGAGAGTCTCTGATGTTATCTCCGACTTTGATCCTACAGCTACAGGAAACAAATCTTATATGGTGGGAAGATATTTCAACTCCTTTGATGAAGATTACTTAAGTGTCTCCGCACCTATCACAGGCAACTTTCGTACCTACGGCTATGTAGTCATTCACCTTCCCATGAAGAATGTTACTCAGAGCCAATATCATATACTGAATATTGTCTATATAACATCCCTAATAGTATTCCTATTGTCTATGATTATATTGATAGTATTCCAACGTATTGTGTACTCACCTCTAAAGAAGATAACTGACGGAGCCAAGGCGTACGCGGAGGGTGATTTGAAGTATGAAATAAAGGTAAATTCAAACGATGAGATGGGATATCTGGCTGCCACACTGAATTATATGTCCGATAAGCTTGATGATACGGAAAACTATCAAAAGAAGTTTATATCCAATGTCTCACATGATTTTCGCTCTCCTCTTACTTCTATAAAGGGATACCTTGAGGCTATTTTGGACGGTACAATCCCCCCTGAGATGCTTGAAAAGTATCTCAACAGAGTAATTGACGAGACAAAAAGACTTACAAAACTCACAGAGAGCATACTTTCACTTGATTCTATAGAAAGTGTAAAACTCAATAAGACAAACTTTGATATAAACGAGATGATCAGAAATACGGCAAGCAGCTTTGAAGTACAGTGTACCGGCAAGAATATCACTATTGAGCTGATATTTATAAATGTATCACAGTATGTATTTGCGGATTTCGGCAAGATAGAGCAGGTACTTTATAATCTTATTGACAACGCCATAAAGTTCTCTTCACAAAACTCTTCCATCATAATACAGACAAGCATCAAAAAGGAAAAGATATTTGTCTCTGTAAAGGACACCGGCATAGGTATCGCAAAGAACGAACAGTCCAAAGTCTTTGACAGATTTTATAAATCAGACCTTTCAAGAGGTAAGGATAAAAAGGGCACCGGACTTGGACTTGCCATTGTAAAAGAGATACTTCAAACACATGGTGAGAATATAGATGTCATAAGTACTGTTGGAATCGGAACCGAATTTATCTTCTCACTGCCTATAAGTAAGGAAATATAAGCTTTAAAAAAGGTACTCCATTTTGGAGTACCCTTTTTGTTCTATTATCTTTATTCTATTCTTTCTTTAACTCAACTTTTTGATTCAGCTCCGCAAAACTTGTAGCAAGTGAAGCCAGACCGCTCAATTCGGTAGGTATAATAATCTTTGTAGCCTTACCGTCGGCAACCTTCTGGAACGCCTCAAGGCCTTTGAGTGTAAGTACCTTCTGACTCGGATCCGCTTCTGAAAGCACTCGTAAAGACTCAGCCTGAGCCTTTTGTATTGAAAGTATAGCCTGTGCCTGTCCTTCGGCTCTCTTTATTGCAGTCTCCTTCTCGGCTTCCGCATTAAGTATTGCCGCCTGCTTATTACCCTCCGCCACTAAGATAGCACTTTCTTTCTTTGCCTGTGCCTCAAGGATGTTGGCTCTCTTTTCACGCTCTGCCTTCATCTCCTTCTCCATCGCAACTCTGATATCTTCAGGAGGCAAAATACTCTTAAGCTCCACACGATTTACCTTGATACCCCAAGGATCTGTAGCTTCATCAAGTTCTGCTCTCATTGCAGTATTGATAGTATCTCTTGATGTAAGAGTCTGGTCTACTGTCATATCACCTATGATATTTCTAAGTGTTGTAGCTGTAAGATTCTCTATAGCTGCCAGAGGTCTTTCAACACCGTAAGTATAGAGCTTAGGATCCGTTATCTGAAAGTATACTATAGTGTCTATCTGCATTGTTGCATTATCCTTAGTGATTACAGGCTGCGGCGGAAAATCGACTACCTGCTCCTTAAGTGAAATCACTTTAGCCACTCTGTCAAAAAACGGATTGATAAAGCTCAAACCTGACTGAAGCCCCTGTGAATACTTTCCAAGTCTCTCAATCACATATACTCTTGACTCAGGTACAATCTTTATTCCCTTGGCTGTAAACACAACTATAATTGCCAGAATTATAATCGCAATAACATAACCTATCACGTTCATAGTTATATCTCCTTTTATTTTTCCCCGATTATTATCTTATTTCCCTCAAATCTGCCTATATCGGCAATATCTCCCTCGTTCAGCTCGACATTTGAAACAGCTGTCCATATGCCTCCCTTAAATCTTGCATCATAGACATATTTGCCGCCTTCTTTTGCTGTAAACCTTACTATCTTTACCTTCTCCGCATCAAGCTTGTCCTTAACCTTCATATATCTCTTGAATATTTTTCTGAAGAATATGATAAAGATAAGCGAAAGTATGCAGAATATAGCCAGCTGTATCTGTATCGAATTTATAAACGGTGACAGCACAACCATAATAAGTGCAGCAAGTGCCAGCCATATCGAAACCAAACCGGGGATGATAATCTCACCTATAGCAAATATAGCAAATAAAATTCCCCAATATAACATATTTTCTCCTCTTTTAACATTAACCCTCTACGCTAACGATTTTTAGAAAGACAATACTACAAGTAACACTTATAGTATATCATAAAATATATCTATATGCTAGTAAAACCCCAAGGCACACCTTGAGGTTTTACTTTATAAATATGGATTATCTTACCCACTTACCGTTACTGTCTACCCAGTATCCGTCAGGAGTTCTGGCATTGTACCACATTGCTCCGTCAGCACCTACATAATATGAATCGCCCTTATAGTTAATCCAAGCGTTTCTGTACATATAGCCCCAGTGATCAAAATAATACCACTTCTGATTGTCATATAACCAGTTCTCCGCTACATATCTTGTAGTTCCTGTCAACATAAAGTACCAACCATGCTCATCTCTACGCCATTCGCCTCTATCACCTTGCATACGCTCCAAAACTTCTGCATGTGCTGTCAACGGGGGAACTACAACACCACCTAGACTGAATGCCGCAAACAAGACTGCCGCTGATTTGATTAAACCTTTTTTCATCATTCCTCCTTTTCTCCTACTCACTCATGTCATAACAGATTCACTGTTTATCCACATTATAAACTATATTTTAATTTTATGTCTTACATAGTTTTTACAAATTATAGTCTAATTACATAATTTTTTTATTTGCTCTTTAGAACCGGAGTCCAGTAGCTGTTATTGTAAATATCTGTAAACTTATATGTGATCTCATTGTCATCCTGAATATTTACATAGTATACTTCAGGCTGCTTGCTTACGGTATATTGATTACCTATCTTATAATCATTTTCAAATGTTCCGTCATAGCTATAATAATTTGCCAAAAAATCTATCTTATCACCGGTCTTTATCTCTGTTATATTCTTTGCAACAGTGTCTACATCTGTGCCTGTATAGTCAAAGTTTGCACCTGCAATATATCCCTTAGGATGATCCGAGTCGAATACTATAATTAAGTTTGCCCTCTCTCCGTTTAGAAGTATAGGTACATAACCGATAGCGGCACTCCCTTTATCGTCCTTTGTAGTGGCCAAATGAAAATATGCTACAGGATTACCGTCTATCGATATCCATGCTCTTTCTTTATCCGCAAGCATATCGCCGTTCTCATCAAACTCAAAGAAATTATTAAGTCCCATATCAATATAGCCTTGTCCGTCATCAATAAGCATATTTTCATATATGCCGGATACCATATTCCACTCATCTTCAGACAGATGTATTTTAGGTGTGGAGTCACTATCACTCCACTGAAGTTTTGACGAATCAAGTCTGTTTGAAAGTACATAGTCCTTTATATC
>NZ_DBHIEQ010000054.1:6209-6726 GCF_057250505.1 Lachnoanaerobaculum sp.
GTATTTGAATTATTACCGCTAAGTGTAGACATTGGTGAACTCTCTCCGCCACCTGCTATCTGTCCGCTCGCCTGCAGCGAAGCAAACTGCTGTATTACCTTGGTATAATCACTGTCCATACCTATATCGCCATAGGTCTGAATCATTCTGTCCACCTTTGAAAGCTTCTTATATGGAAAATATATTGAAAGTCCATATGAATTTGCCATATTCGATGATGTTCTGTTGTACTTTACCGCACCAAGCACCGATTGTATTGTATTGTTTGACTCACTCTGCTCAAGATTGTATACAAGATTTACCAAGTCTACCTGGTCGATATTGGATGACTTTGCAAATTCCCTGCTTGCGGTTCTGGCGGTTGATACTTTATTATATTCCTTATTTTTTATATAGCTTGCAGTATCCCTTGCAAAGCTTGATAAGCCTGCAGGCATAGTAGCTTTAAGTTCCGCCAAATCCACTAGAGAAAGTGTGGTCGACTGTCCTCTTGCGCTTCTATTGCTCTCATCAATGA
>NZ_DBHIEQ010000055.1:0-6402 GCF_057250505.1 Lachnoanaerobaculum sp.
TGCTTTTAGACGCCGATCTGGTACCTGTCTCCATGCAAATGTATCCCGGAAATGAGTCAGAAAAACCATATATTAGAAAAGTTATTGAAGAAATGAAACAACGGTATAACGTATCAGGTAAGACCATTCAGGTGGCTGATAAAGATTCAAAGTTTTCTACATACAAAAATATCGCTAAAGATGAACTTGGAGATTGTGCTAAATATGCAGTATATAAATCTTTTAGTTACGTCTGAGATAGATATGGAGCCTTTACAGGTATATAAGACATACCATAGCCTATCGAAAATAGAAGAATCTTTTAGACTTACAAAATCATACCTTGATGCAAGACCTGTTTATTTACAGAAAAAAGAAACAATCTATGGGCATTTTTTGATATGCTACCTTAGCTTGTTTCTTTTAAGATTATTAGAAATCAAGTGCTTCAAGAATAAAATAAACTCTTATGACTTGATCAACTTTATGCGTGATTTCAGGGTGGTAAATAAAGGTGATAATACATATATCAATATCTCAAGAAACCAATCCCTTAATGAAAAGGTCAAAAAACCGGTTGGCTTTAGCAACCTTGATGCCCTCTACTTAACACAGACTGAAATCGACAATTTCTTTCAAAACTGCATGCTCTTGGATACCTAGAGTACCAGGTTTTGAGAGAAACGACGGAAGTCAGGTAGTAGAGTTAAGTGTAACATATATCATATAGGCATTATTAAGACAAAATATAAATAAAGTACTAGAAATGGTATGTTAATCTTTTTTGTAGATATGTATTAACTTTTACACTAATTCAAGTTTTCTATCACAAAAACAATCTATAAGCTCCAAGTTATGTGATATAAAGATATATGTGAGTCCAAGCTTCTCTCTTAGATCCATCATAAGATTCAGAATCTTTGCCTGAACTGACAAATCAAGTGCTGAGGTTATTTCATCACAAATAAGTATCTTGGGACTTAGAACAAGTGCACTTGCTATACATACTCTTTGGCTTTGCCCTCCGGAAAGTTCATGTGGATATGCATCCATATATTCCTTTCCAAGCCCACACATAAAAAAGTAACTCTCTACTATCTTTCTAATATAATCACTACTAAGATTTGGCTCATATAATTTTAAAGCTTCCAGTGCCAGACTTGATACCCTTCGCTTTGGTGAGAGTGTGGTATATGGATCCTGCATTATAATCTGTATTTTCTTTTTTATTTCTAAAGTAGAAAATAAATTTATTTTTGTTTTATTTCCAAGTTTTTTTTCAAATACCTTGGTAGAATCTATAAATATCTCTCCAGCATCCGGTTCTTCTATACCTGTTAAACATTTTACCAAAGTGGACTTTCCTACTCCGGATTTTCCCACTATTCCAAGTATCTCTCCATCAAAAAGCTCAAAGGAAAAGTTTTCTAATACATTTTGCTTTATTTTTCTTGTAAAAACACTTTTTGAAAACTTGTAAGCTTTATATATTTCCCTTGCTTCCAATATATTGCTCATCTTTCTCCTCGCTTAATTCACCTTCATAAAATCTTCCTGTAAATGTAGCCTTGTTTATAACTGATTTTAGTAATAGATTAGAATATGGATGCTTAGGGGATTCAAAAAACTCTTTTGCATTTTGTTTTTCAACAATTTTACCCTTATACATAACAGCTACTTCATCAACATATTTTTCTATTTTAGACAGTTCATGACTGATTAATATAATAGCCATATTCCTCTTTTTACATAGATCATATAGTAAAGATAGTATATCATTTTTCAATTCCTCATCTATTGCTGCTGTAGGCTCATCTGCTATCAAGAGTTTGGGATCAGAAGCTATTGCTACTGCCATTTGCACTCTCTGTCTCATACCACCACTTACTTGATGTGGAAACTTATAGTATATAATTTGTGGTTCCGGCAGGCTTACTTCTTTAAAAAGCTCTATAACTCTATCGTAGCGTTCTTTCTTAGATAATTTTGTATGCAAAAGCAAAACTTCATCTACCTGATCTCCAAGTTTCATCAAATGGTCCAATGCACGCATAGGTTCTTGAAACATCAAAGTTATATCTCTTCCCCTTACCTTCTTTAGTTCCTTTTTACTTAGCTTAAGCAGATTTTTCCCTTCAAACATAACCCTTCCTTTGACATTTATATTGTCAGAGTTTAGTCCAAGAATTGCCCTAGTACTAAGTGTTTTTCCACTTCCTGATTCTCCAACAAGTGCCATTATCTTACCTTTTTCTATATCCAAATCAACCTCAAACTCAAGTGCTTTCTTAGTATTTCTTTGTTTTGGGTTGAAAAAAATCCTAAAACCTTCTCCTATAAAGTTTATGGCCAGTACTATTGATATTATAACTAATCCGGCCGGCAACCATGTCCAAGGATAGCTTTGCAAAGCCCTCATATTTTGGGCATTTGACAATATATTACCCAGACTTGGCATAGGATCCTTTACTCCCATACCAAGGAAACTTAAAGACGCCTCTATCAATATTGAATTTGCCATAGATATACTTGCTGCTACTATTATCATTGGCAAAACATTAGGTAGGATATGCTTTATAATAATAAATATATCTGAAAAACCAATAGTCTTTGACATTATTATAAAATTTTGTTTTTTTAAAGATAGTACTTCCGCCCTTACTATCCTTGCCACATCCGTCCATGATAATATTGATATAATAATTACAAGATTACTAAGTGAAGGTCCTATTATAGCAGCTATTGCCATTGCTGTTATAATAAATGGAAAACACATCACTATATCTATAATTCTCATTATAATAAAGTCCGGACCTTTACCAAAATAAGCTGCTATTGTTCCAAGTGTCGTACCTATAAGTATTTGCATAATTGTACTTATTATACCTACACTTAAAGATACTCCCATTCCATATAAGAGTCTGGCAAAAATATCTCTTCCAAGACTGTCTGTACCAAGTATATGCATACTATTAGGTGCTGCATTAATGGAAAATAGATCAATTGTTGAGTAAGAAGACTTTGCAAAAAATGGAGCCACTATCGAAAGAAAAATAGCAAATAATAAAATGCTTCCTCCCAGTATCCAGTAAATATTCCTCTTGAGTTCTATACTTTTTATATCCATTCTACCACCTGTTATATTTCAATTCTTCTATCAAGGCAAATATATAAAATATCTGCTAAGAAATTAGATATCAATATAAATACCGCACCTATCATCAAAATCCCCATTATAAGTGGGTAATCCCTATTTTGTACAGCTTCATAGCTCAAACGTCCTATTCCCGGCCACACAAAAACAGTTTCAGTCATCAATGCCCCGGAAAATAATGTAGGTATCTGCAAACAAAAAATCGTTACTATTGATATCATAGCATTTTTAAGAGCATGTTTTAGCAAAACTCTTCTAAAACTCATTCCCTTAGCAACTGACGCCCTAATATAATCATTGTCAAGTACCTCTATCATAGCTGCCCTAGTGTATCTTGTAAATGCAGTTGCCTGAAATATAGTCAGTGTTATAACAGGCAATATCATATGCCTTGATAAATCAATTATTCTATAAATCCCCTTAAATTGTCTTCTTACATCATACATTCCTGATGATGGCAATAATGTAATATCATATGAAAATCTTTTAATCAATAAGAGTGAGATAAAGAATACCGGTATGGATACCCCTATAAATGAAAGTATTGTAATTATATCATCCACTATAGTATTTTTCTTTACAGCTGCAATAGTACCAAAGAATACTCCTATAAAAGCACTTGTTATTAATGATGTTCCCATTAGTATAAATGTATTGAAAACTCTTGAACCAATTACTTCTGTAACCGGTCTTGAATATTTAACAGAATATCCAAGATCAAATCTCAATACTCTAAAAAGCCATTTGAAATATTTTATATATAAGGGATCATAATAGCCCAATTCTCTTAATTTACCTTCTATTAAATCTGCTGAAGTATTTGGATTTATCATATTGAAATATGGATGCCCCGGTTGCTTATTGATTAAGATAAATATTATGATTGAAATAAAAAAAAGCAATGTTATTAGTACCAATAATTTCTTTAGTATATATTTTATCATACCTTTTCCCAAGTGATTTTATCAAAAAGAGCCGCTACAAATCTTGTTACGGCTCTGAATTGCTACTCTGATATGCTCCAGTTTTGTGCATCTGCAAAATCTCTAAAAACCGAAGGGTTGAATCCTTCAAGCTTTGGATTTGTAGCTATAATTATATCCTGTTCAAATAAATAAATCCATGGTATCTGTTCATTCATATATACAGCAAACTCTTTATATGCTGACTTTCTAGCATCTATCTCTGTTGTTCCTGCACCGGCTTCAAGAATTTTATCAAGCTCAGGTGTAGTAAATCCTGAAATATTCCATCCCATCTTTCCTTTTTCATTGCTAACTGCATCTGAGGACCAGTATGATGTTAAATCAGGATCAGCTGTAAGATTATTTCCCATCATATACATGTCAAAATCATGATTTGCAACAACTTTTTCCATAAGAGCCGGGAATTCCATCTTATTAAGTTCAACTTTAATACCAACATCTTTTAAGTTGGATTGTATTACCTGTGCTGCCTGTTCTCTTACTGTATTTCCGGTTGGTACATCAAGAGTAAATGAAAGAGCTTCTCCATTCTCATTTACCATAACTCCATCTTTCATTGTATATCCGGCTTCTTCAAGTAATGACTTTGCCTTCTCTACATCATATTCATATTTATTAAACTTTACATCCTTAGGATATGCCCATGAACTTGAAAGCATAGGTGTATCTTTCACCTCTCCATTACCTTCAATAAGTTTTTCTACCATATTCTTTCTGTCAATAGCTGTAATTATAGCTTCTCTTACCTTTATATCCTTAAATATAGGATTTCTATAGTTTAATCCCATATATTGGAATAAATTGTTTGGATGTCGGTATATTTTAAAACCTGCACTCTCAAGTTCTTCGATATCTGCTTTCTTTAAGTTAGTTACTGCAACCATATCTACAGCACCACTTTTTAAATCAGCAGCTACTGTATCTTCACCTACAATCTTGTAGACAATATTTGAAGTTTTTACTTTTCCACCAAAGAAATCATCATTCTTTTCAAACTTAACATCCTGACCTTCATTGAAGCTTACAAGCTTATAAGGTCCATTACCTACAGGATTTGTAAGAGCCTCTGTATTATTCTTCCACTCTTTCATAGGTATTTTTGACCAAATATGCTCAGGTATTATTCCCATACAACCAAGGTTTGTAAGTCCGGGACCATAGGCACTATCAAACTCAATGGTTATAGTTTTATCATCAGGAGTTTTAATACCTGATATTTTCTCAGCTTTACCATCCTTATATTCTGTAGCACCTTTTATCTTTTTAACATAATTTCCATACTCTCCGGCATAATCTGCATTTCCAAGTGCATTAAATGTATAAGCTACATCCTCTGAAGTAAGTGCTTCTCCATCTGACCATTTAAGATTGTCATTAAGAGTAAAAGTTATAGTTTTTTGATCATCAGATACTTTATACTCCTTTGCCAGATAAGGCATAAGATTTTGCTCCTCATCAAGCTTTAAAAGTGAAGTATATACCATACTGCAAACTGCATCATCATATATACTATCTGTAAGTAAAGGATTAAAAACTCCGGATGGAGATGTTGACATACCATATACTATAGTATCCGGAACTTCCTCCACCTTTGCTTCTGTCTTACTTACCTGAGTCTGTACCTCTGTATTGCTCTTGGTTGTTTCATCCTGTTTTGATGAACAGGCGGTCAAAGCCCCTACTGCAATAAACATGGCTCCTAAAGTCAAAAATTTTCTTTTTAACATCTTTCCCTCCCTATGTTATTACCTACAATAAACCTTTATTTATGTGTTTATTTCCTTCTTTAAATAAATGAATTGCTAAGATATGAATTTATGTTATAGCTCATCTTAAAGAATAAAAAAAATTTCCACAGATTCAAAATTTAGCTTCAAAATATCACTTAATATATCAAGATATTCATTAACAAATCTCTCATTATATGAAGATTCTTTCGCTTCGTATTGCTACTATATTTTTCATACTTCCTCACATTTTCAATTTGTTTAAAAAACATTGTTTCTAGGTTATCATTGATATTTGATTAAGTCAAATAGTGATTTTAGATTAAATTAATGATTTTAGTGATTTTATCCATAAATACCCGTCTTATGTCGAAGTACTATGAAATTTCCGACATTTTAAATTTTGAATAAACTATTTAACCTTATGCAATTCTTTTTGACCCTTTATTTTAAAGGCTTTTCTCACATTAAAAATATTTCAAAAAATTTGAAAAAAAATTTTAGAGGTGTTTATGGCTTATTTTTTGAGAAAAGAAAAGAAGAAAAAATGAAAAGA
>NZ_DBHIEQ010000056.1:0-6380 GCF_057250505.1 Lachnoanaerobaculum sp.
CAAATGAAAGATTCGGATATCTTTTGGAAGCATTTAAGTACGGTGTTCCGCCTCATGCAGGTCTTGCATACGGTCTTGACAGAGTGGTAATGCTTATGGTGGGTGCAGATTCAATCAGAGATGTAATTGCCTTCCCTAAGGTTAAGGATGCATCAGACCTTATGACAAATGCACCTGATAAAGTGGATGATACACAGTTAAAGGAACTTGGAATAAAGATAGAAGAAAAATAACACATAGGTCTGCTGATTTGGAGATTATATGGAAGATATAAAAATATTGGTGGTAGATGATGAAGCCAGAATGAGAAAGCTTGTAAAAGACTTTCTAAGCATTAAAGGCTACATAGTGTTGGAAGCACAAGACGGAGAAGAGGCACTTAAGGTATTTGACGCCAACAAGGATGTCAAACTGATACTTTTAGATGTGATGATGCCGAAAATGGACGGCTTTGAAGTCTTGGAGGCTATAAGACAGTATTCAAAAGTACCTGTTATGATGTTGACTGCCAGAAGTGAAGAAAGAGATGAGCTTGAAGGGTATAAGCTCGGTGTGGATGAATATATCACAAAGCCGTTTTCTCCAAAGATACTTGTGGCAAGAGTTGAAGCCGTACTTAGAAGGACTGTGGGTGAAGCCGAGGACAGGTTGATTGCAGGCGCCATAGAGATAGATAAAGTTGCCAGAAGTGTATATATCGATAAAAAGCCTGTGGATTTAAGCTTTAAAGAATATGAACTTTTGACATATTTTATTGAAAACAAAGGAATTGCACTGTCCAGAGAAAAAATTCTAAGCTCGGTGTGGAACTATGACTATTTCGGTGATGCCAGAACCATTGATACTCATGTAAAAAAACTTCGTGCAAAAATGGGTGAGCGAGGTGACTATATAAAGACTGTATGGGGCATGGGCTATAAGTTTGAAATCACACCATGATTAAATATAGATAAGGAGTCAATATGACAAAGATAAGAACAAGATATGCACCAAGTCCAACAGGAAGAATGCATGTTGGAAATCTTAGAACTGCATTGTATGCATACTTGATTGCAAAGCACGCAGGAGGAGACTTCCTGCTTAGAATAGAAGATACAGATCAGGAAAGATATGTAGAGGGTGCTACAGAGATAATATATAATACACTTAAAGAAACAGGTCTTACACATGATGAAGGTCCGGACAAGGACGGAGGCTGCGGCCCTTATGTACAGAGTGAAAGACAAAAAGAGGGTATTTATCTGAAGTATGCAAAAGAGCTTATAGATAAGAAGCAGGCTTATTATTGCTTTTGTACTCCTGAGCGTCTTAACTCACTTCGCTCAAGTGTAAACGGTGAAGAGATAATGAAATATGACAAGCATTGCCTGTCACTGTCTGAGGAAGAAATAAGAAAAAAACTTGAGAGCGGTATACCTTATGTTATCCGTCAAAACAACCCTACTACAGGAACTACTACATTCCATGACGACATATACGGAGATATTACGGTGGATAACTCGGAGCTTGACGATATGGTACTTATAAAGTCTGACGGATATCCTACTTACAACTTTGCAAATGTGGTAGATGACCACCTTATGGGCATCACACATGTAGTCAGAGGAAACGAGTATCTTTCATCCTCACCTAAGTACAACAGACTTTACGAGGCGTTCGGTTGGGAAATCCCTACATATGTTCACTGTCCTCTTATAACAAATGAAGAGCATAAGAAGCTTTCAAAAAGAAGCGGTCATTCATCATTTGAGGATTTGATTGAACAGGGATATGTTGCAGAGGCTATTGTAAACTTTGTGGCACTGCTTGGCTGGTCTCCTGAAGATGACAGAGAGATATTCTCACTTAAAGAGCTTGTTGAAGCCTTCGATTATAAGCATATTTCAAAGTCACCGGCTGTTTTTGATATGGTAAAACTTTCATGGATGAACGGTGAGTACCTTAAAAAGATGGATGAAGAAGATTTCTTTAAGCTTGCAAAGCCGTATATCGACAAGGTTATCACAAAGCCGCTTGATATAAGAAAGATTGCAAATATGGTAAAGACAAGAATAGAGGTTTTACCGCAGATTGCAGACCATATAGGTTTCTTTGAAAAGCTTCCTGATTATGACATCTCAATGTACACACATAAGAAGATGAAGACAAACTCCGAGAATTCACTTGTACTTTTAAAAGAGGTATTGCCTATTTTGGAAGCTGCAGATGACTACTCAAATGACAATCTCTTTAGTATACTGTCCGCATTCGGCAAAGAGCATGAGTATAAGACAGGATTTATTATGTGGCCGATAAGAACAGCACTTTCAGGAAAACAGATGACTCCTGCAGGCGCTACTGAGATTATGGAAGTTCTCGGAAAAGATGAATCAATAAGAAGGATTAAGATTGGAATTGACAAATTACAGCAGTAATCAAAAAAAGGCCATAGAACATGGGGCAGGTCCCCTTATGGTATTGGCGGGACCCGGATCCGGAAAGACCTTCGTTATCACACATAGAATAAAATATCTTATAGAGGGGCCGGGTATAAACCCGGCCCATATTTTAGTTGTAACCTTTTCAAGGGCGGCTGCAAAAGAGATGAAAGACAGATTTGAAAAACTCTGCAAAAAAAGTACTGTTACATTCGGAACTTTCCATTCGGTTTTCTTTAATCTCTTGAAAACGGCTTACGGATTTAGCTCCGAGCAGATAGCCTCAGATGAGTTAAGGTACACTCTTATTAAAGAACTTATAAAAAGAAACTCTATAGAAAATGAGGATATCAATACACTTGCCGGCAATCTGTTAAATGAGATAGCGCTTGTAAAACAGGACAATATCAGTATAAAAAACTACTACTCAAACAATATATCAAGTGACACATTCAAAAAAATCTACAGTGATTATGAAAGTGAACTTGAGGTAAGAGGAAAACTTGACTTTGAAGATATGCTCTCACTTACATATGAGCTTTTAAGTGAGCGGAATGATATTTTAAAGGCCGTTCAAAACAGATATCGCTACATACTGGTAGACGAGTTTCAGGATATCAACTTCTTACAGTACAATATAATAAAGCTGATTGCAGGTGAGAAACAAAATATTACAGTAGTAGGCGATGATGACCAGTCCATCTACAGATTCAGAGGAGCAAGGCCTGAGATAATGCTTGGTTTTGAAAGAGATTTCAGGAATGCAAAAAAGGTTTTTCTGGATATAAATTTCAGGTCAAGTACACAGATAGTGAATGCTTCAACAAAGCTTATATCTTTTAACAGTAAGAGATTTCCAAAAAGCTTTAAGGCAAAGAACGGAGACGGTGCGCCTGTATCTTTGATAGAGTTTAAAAATCCTTTCCTTGAGGTAAATTCTATAATAAAGGATATTAAGGATTATATAAAATCGGGTCAGGATATAAACAATATAGCCGTACTTTATCGAACCAATCTTTCGCCGAGGCTTTTGATAGAAAGACTTATGAGAAACAATATTCCTTTCACTATAAGAGATGCCATACCGAATCTGTTTGACCACTGGGTGGCAAAGGATATTATCTCATATATAAAGCTTGCCATAAATATGGGAGATAAAAGTGACTTGCTTCGCATCTCAAACAAACCTAACAGGTATATAAGCAGAGATTCGCTTTCCTCTTCAAGAGCAAATATAGAGACACTTTTTGACTACTACGATGATAAAAGTTATATGATTAAAAGAATAGTGGAACTTAGAGAGCATTTAAGGACTATAAAGAATCTTAAACCTGCTACAGCCCTAAGATATATAAGAAATGTGGTCGGCTATGATGAATATATAGAGGAGTACTGTGATATGAACGGCGTTGAAAGTGATGACTGCTACAGTATACTTGGCGATCTTGAAAACAGCGCCGCGGAGTACAACACCTTTAATGACTGGTTTGTACATATGGATGAGTACAAAGATGAGCTTATAGAGGCAAGAAAGAAGTCAAATGAAAACGATAAAGGTGTAAGGCTTATGACTTTTCATTCATCAAAGGGTCTTGAGTTTGATATAGTCTATATAATTGATGTGAATGAGGGCAGTGTACCTTATAAGAAGGCGAAAGGGATTGACGAGATTGAAGAAGAAAGAAGAATGTTTTATGTTGCAATGACAAGAGCAAGAAAAAAGCTCTTCATATGTTATTGCGTGGAAAATTTCGGAAAATCTATCGGCAAATCAGACTTTGTCATAGAGCTTTCCTCCAAATCTAAGTAAGGTATATATATGATTAAAAAATTTAGTCATTCACTGCGTGTGAAGATAACTCTTATAATACTGCTCCTTATTTCCATACTGCTTTTGTCTATCGGAATTTTAAATAATTTCGGTCTGACCTGGTATTATCAGAATGAAAAGGTGAGTGAAATACATGAAGCATATCTTAAATTGGATAATGAAGTAAAAAAGCTTTCAGAAGACGGACAGACTATTATCGGAGAAAATGAAGACAGCGAGTCTGTTGTCAATGAGAGGGTATCAAATATTGTATTGGATTATTCAAACAAGCACAATATAACTATCGCTTTGGTGGATTCAATGACGGATAAGGCGATATACTCTTCTCAACGAGAGGGAGATATGTTTCTTGACAGGATACAGGACGGCTTTATAGGTAATAAAAATATTAAAAAGAAAGATATCCTGTATAAAAGTGACAACTATACTATAATACTTCACAATACGCAAAAAAACAGTTCCTTTATAGAAGGTTTCGGATATTGCAGTGACAATCAGACTATTGTTATAATGTCCACACCTGTGGCGGGACTTAAAGAGAGTGTGAATATCTCAAACAAGTTTCTTATATATGTTGCCGTTATAGGATTTATTATAACGGTAATAATCACCTTCCTTATCACAAAGATGATTACAAGCCCTATCCTTCAACTGGCGGAAATCTCAAATAAGATGGGAAAGCTTGACTTTACCGCCAGATATATGGGTAAGAGAAGCGATGAAATACAAACTCTCGGTCAAAATATGAACTATATGTCAGACAGATTAAAAAAGGCAATAAGCAAACTTCAGGAAGCCAATGAGGTGCTGAAAGAGGATATAAAGAGAAAAGAAGCCATTGATGAGATGAGAAAGGACTTTATAGCCAATGTATCACATGAGCTGAAGACGCCTATTGCACTGATACAAGGATATGCCGAGGGGCTTAATGAAGGACTCTGTGAGGATGAAGAGAGCAGAAAGTACTATACCGAGGTCATCATGGATGAGAGTGAAAAGATGAACAAGATGGTAAAACAGCTTTTAACACTATCATCACTTGAGTCGGGAAACAGTATATTACATAAAGAAAACTTCAATATGACCTCACTGACAGAGGGTGTTTTAAGTTCCATATCTATTCTTATCGGTGAAAAAAATGTGAAGGTGGATTTTGATACTTCAAAGGATGTATTTTTATATGCCGACGAGTTTAAGATAGAGGAGGTTGTCACAAACTATATAAGCAATGCAATTCACCATGTTAATGATAAAGGTACAATCAAAATAGATGTATCTGAAGATGAAAGTAATGTATATTTTAGTGTATACAATACAGGCAATCAAATACCTGAAAAAGATTTGGCCAATGTATGGGAGAAGTTTTTTAAGGTGGACAAGGCGCACTCCAGAAGCTATGGAGGCAGCGGTATCGGACTTTCTATAGTAAAGGCAATAGTCGAGGCTCATGGCGGAGTAGTAAAAGTAGCCAACAAATCGGACGGAGTGGAGTTTGGTTTTAAAATACCAAGGATGAAAGAATGACAATTGACGAGTTTAACAATAAAAACGGATATACACAAAGATACGGATTTACAACAGGTACAACCGCAACCGCCGCAGCAATAGGTGCGGCGTATCTGTACCTTAAAAAAGAAAAGCGGATTGTGGATGTGGATTTACCTTACGGTATAACACTTAGTATTCCGATAGAGTACTCAAAAGTGGAAAATAACGAATATATCTGTTGTGTAAGAAAGGATGCCGGAGACGACCCTGATGTCACAGATGGCATCCTGATAAGCACTAAATTGGAATTTATAAATGGCGATAAGCTTGAGTTTCATTTTTTTGCAGGTGAGGGAGTCGGTACATTTACAAAAAACGGACTTGCGCTTCCAAAGGGTGAACCTGCCATAAACCCTGTTCCAAGGCAGATGATGATTGACAATCTGAGCAAAATTTTTGCAGAGAATAACCTTACCGGAACGGTAAACATTACAGTTATGGTTGAAAACGGTATGGAGGTTGCAAAAAAGACCTTTAATGAAAGGCTTGGTGTAATCGGAGGTATCTCAATACTCGGTACTTCAGGTATGGTCTTGCCTATGAGTAAGACTGCACTGCTTGAAACGATAGAAGCGGATATAAAG
>NZ_DBHIEQ010000057.1:0-5858 GCF_057250505.1 Lachnoanaerobaculum sp.
CTATGTTTGCATAGCAAATATAGTAAAAAACCGTGCACAAATGTACACGGCTTTTGAAATATTATTCTCTGACACCTTCAATAATCGTCTTTGCCATAAAATCAAGCATTTCATTGCTCATTCCCGGATAAAGTCCGACCCAGAAAGTATCATTCATTATTCTGTCTGTATTGGTAAGCTCACCTACCACTCTGTATCCTTCTCCATCAGCTCTCATCTGATCAAAACAAGGATGCTTTATAAGATTTCCTGCAAAAAGCATTCTGGTCTGAATACCGTTTGACTCCAATCTGTTTACAAGCTTGGACCTTTCAATTCCCTCTCTACAGGTAATTAAAAATCCGAACCAACTTGGATCTGCATTCTTTGCAGGAACAGGCAAAATAATCTTATCTTCCACACATTTTAAGGCATCATAAAGTCTTTTATAGTTTTCTCTTCTTCTTTGTGCAAAGTCGGGGAATTTCTTCAGCTGTGCAACTCCCACAGCCGCCTGAAGGTCTGTAGGCTTTAAGTTGTATCCGAAATGTGAATACACATACTTATGATCATATCCTAAAGGAAGCTCACCGTATTGACGATCAAATCTGTGTCCGCACATATTATCCTGTCCCGAATGACAAACACAGTCCCTTCCCCAATCTCTCATGGACTTTATTACCTTATTTAAAAGCGGATTGGAAGTATACACTGCACCGCCCTCTCCCATCGTCATATGATGTGGCGGATAAAAACTTGATGTTCCTATATCTCCCACAGCTCCGGTAAATTTCTTCTCCCCGTCTATAACATAAGTACTTCCAAGAGCATCACAGTTGTCCTCTATAAGCCAAAGATTGTTCTTTTTGCAAAACTTTGATACCGCCTCAAGGTCAAAAGGATTTCCGAGAGTATGGGCTACCATCACAGCTTTGGTCTTTGGTGAAAGTGCTTCCTCAAGCTTGGTTACGTCAATATTATACTGCGGTATTGTAACATCCACAAATACAGGTATAGCACCATATTGTATGATTGGAGTTACAGTAGTAGGAAAACCGCAAGCCACAGTGATTATTTCATCACCTCTTTTTACCTGCCTGTCACCTAAAAGCGGTGATGTTAAAGTCATAAATGCAAGCAAGTTTGCGCTTGAACCCGAGTTTACAAGCGATACATACTTCACACCGAATTGCTTTGCAAAGTCACTCTCAAACTCATAAAAATATCTGCCCGCTGTAAGCCAAAACTCCAAAGAGGCATCTACAAGATTTACCATCTCCTCAGAGTCATACACTCTGGAAGCATAAGTTATCCTGTCCCCCTCCTTAAACTCTTTCTTTTTATTGTGAAAGGCATCGTGATACTCCTTTACCAGTTCAAGTATCTCCCTGCGAGCCTCTTTTTGTGTCTTATTTTTTAACATCTCTCCTCCACTTTTATCTGTTCAAATACTTTATTATCTGCTTTTTCGTAACGGCATCCATATCCTCACCTTTACTCCACGCCTTATACCATTCCACACTCAGATCTATCGCATCATGCACATTAAGTACAGGTTTCCATCCGTAAACTTTCTTTAACTTATCACAGTTTAACTTAAGGAATCCCGCCTCATGAGGTCCTCCGTCTGAATGAATATTAAAATCAAAGCCCTCTCCCCAGGCTCTCTTAAAACTCTCTACCAAAGTCTTTGCATTTACACAGTCTCTGTCGTCAGGTCCTACATTAAAATATCCCTCAAACCTCTCTCTGTCCTGTGCCTGTCTCATAACTATATCAAGGTATATAAATAAAGGTTCCAAAACATGCTGAAACGGTCTTATAGAATTTGGATTTCTGATTATCACAGGCTTACCCGATACGGCCGCCCTTACACAGTCAGGTATTATTCTGTCTTTTGCAAAATCACCGCCTCCTATTACATTACCCGCTCTTGCTGTAGATACCGACAAATCGGCTAAAAAGCTTTTCTTATAGCTGTGTGTAACAAGTTCCGAACAAGACTTTGAATTTGAATACGGATCATATCCGTCAAGAAAGTCCGTCTCAACATATCCCTTATCCTGCTCTTTATTCTCATACACCTTATCTGTGGTGACATTAAGGAAACTCTTTACACTATTTGACAGCCTTACACATTCCATTATATTTACAGTGCCCATAACATTGGTCTCATAAGTGTATACAGGTCTTTCATAAGAATCCCTGACTATAGGCTGTGCCGCCATATGAATAACATACTCAGGATTCACTTCATCAAATACTTTCTTCAAATGATCGAAATCTCTGATATCTCCAATAACTGAATTCATCTCTGTTTCCAAACCTAAAATATCAAAAATATTGGTATCTGTAGGCGGATTAAGTGCATACCCTGTTAACTTTGCTCCACACATAATCAGTATCTTTGAAAGCCATGAGCCCTTAAATCCCGTATGACCGGTAAGAAGTACTCTTTTACTGTTATAAAATTTTTTCAACTCTTCCAAATTCATTATTCACTCCACCTCATCCAAGGAGCCTTACCACTTGCCCAAAGGCTCTCAAGTTTCTCCTTCTCTCTTTGAGTGTCCATACATTGCCAAAAACCGTCATGCTCAAATCCCATAAGCTCACCGTCCTTTGCAAGCTTTAACATAGGACCCTGTTCAAATACTGTAGCATCTCCTTCTGTAATATAGTCAAATATATTAGGATTAAGTACCATAAATCCGCCGTTTATAATGGCTGAATCGTCATCGCTCTTTTCTCTGAATGATGTAATAAGACCGGACTCGTCCTTTTGCAGTACACCCTTTTGCTGTGCCAAACTTACAGTGGTTATGGTCGCAGTCTTTCCGTAGCTCTTATGGAACTTAAGTAGCGCATCTATATCCACATCCGATACCCCGTCACCATATGTCAGCATAAAAGGTTCATCCTTTAAATGTTCCTTAGCCCTAAGGATTCTTCCGCCCGTCATCGTATTAAGTCCTGTATCAAGAACAGTAACCTTCCAATCCTCAGCATTTCTTTGATGTACTTCCATCTTGTTATTCTTCATATCAAAGGTTACATCGGAATTATATACAAAATAGTTGGCAAAATACTCTTTTATCTTATTTTGTTTATATCCTGCCAATATAACAAACTCATTGATACCGAATGTTGAATAGTACTTCATAATATGCCATAAAATAGGCTGACCGCCCAGTTCAATCATCGGCTTCGGCTTCAAATGGCTTTCTTCGGAAATTCTGGTCCCAAGTCCACCCGCTAATATTACTGTTTTCATTTTATTCTCCATAATGTAGTCAATATTGTTTTAATACAGCTAAGCTATCTTATCTAATCTTTTATCATACTCTACCGTCCCTAGCCACAAAAACAAATCTCTTCTAATACTAAGGCATATCTTATACTATGTCAATAATAGCAAATTTTGCTAAAATTGACTCAAAAAAAGAGTTGAAAAATCAACCCTGTCAAAGTTCTATATCGAATTACTGAACATACAGCCAAGTAGCCTTAACTACTTGACTGCATATATGAAAGAAAAGTGTTACCCATGCACGGGCCTCTAAAATGGTTTTTAGAAACTTATAGAAATTCAGATTAACAAGAGCGGAAAGTGCATTTTCCGTAGATTATCTTAGATATCAAATCAAAAGCCACGAAAAAGATTTGATATCTTTATTATACTATTTATACGGTTTTTGACAATAGGATATACTAATACTTAAGATTTTAAAACCGGTTTCATCGTATTGTACAAAGATTAATTCTATATTCTATAATATAAAGGGTATTGATTATGCAATATGCATTAAAATATATTACCTTTTCTTTAATATAAACTTAAGTGCCTCCTTAAATCCGGTTTATTATTAAAATCAATCTACCCAAATGCTTACCTTGTAACAAAAAAGCGAGTTGAACACTCAACCCGCAAAACTGTAAACATCTCACCTTAACAACCTGTATTTCTTTAAAAGCTCGTTTCTATATACCTTATCCGTATTAGCCTTTATTATTTTCTCTAAGTTACCTTCTCTCGCCAATATAGTATTCAGCTCACTTACCATATCAGCTCCTTCTTCTCTTCCTTCTGTTCTCCCCAGTTCAATTCCCTTTTCAAGGCCCTTTTCTTCCGCCAGTTCAAAAAATCCCTTCATATTGCTTACCTTCCTTTCATGTGCTACTTTTATTATATTCTCAACATTTTTAAAACCTGACATCGCAGACATCAACATCAAGATCTCATCTACATGCTTTACATTACTTTCATCGCCCCTGTATGTGTTAGTCGTTCTCATCTGATACAAGTAGTCTGCAAGCATACGAAAATCACTTTTAAACAGATTTATTTTTTCTCTATCCAAAAATGCTATCTCAAATATATTTATCTTATAGTCACTTACATATGGTTTTAAGTTTTCATCTACTTCAAGCAAATCCAACAAGGAGTTCGAGTATTTCCAATTCCTGTCATATCCCATATATAACACCAATGTAATCACGGGATATTTCTTTTTATATCTGTTCTCTTCCAATACCTGTTTCTTATACTCTGCACCGTCATAACCTATAACCCTCATCGGCATAAGCTTATCCGGTACAGTCTGATTTTCAAGCCCGAATAATGCTATATTGATTTGACTGTTCTTCCAATACTTTGCAACATCTCTGTACTGTGAATGTATCTCACCGTCAATTTTTAACGCGCTGTCAGCCGGAGTATCTATAAGTGCATCCTCATCCACTATCCTTTTACCGTTAAATAACAACACATTTACTATATCTGCAAATACATCATTATATCTCTCAAGCATCTTTTGTGTTATATCTTTACCATTCATACTCTATCCTCCTTATTATACCAAAGAAATTTAATTGACTCTATAAAAATATCCACACATGACCACACAGCCAAGTAGGGCAGACTACTTGACTGCGTGGTCACGTTCATATCAGTCGATGCACCGACTCTACCATGGTTTTTAGAAACTTTTTAGAATTTCAGATTAACAAGAGAGGAAAGCGCATTTTCCATAGATTATCTTAGATATCAAACCGAAAGCCACGAAAAAGATTTGATAGTTTTATTATACTATTTATGCTGTTTTTGACAATAGTTTATGTTAATACTTAAGATTTTAAAACCACTTTCATCGTATTGTACAAATAATAAAGCTATATTCTATAATACAAGGGGTATCGATTATGCAATATGCCATAAAATATATTACCTTTTCTTTAATATAAACTTAAGTGCCTCCGTAAACACGGTTTATTATGGCTGTATAATTAATGTTGGGGTGGGGTATTACCAATCTCGACATTTTTTATTATAATAAAAAACCTCCAAGTCCCCAGTTCAACACAAAAAACTATACTTGGAGGAGGTGTCCATATGAACAACCTAAATAAGATTTTATGTATTTATGATTTAAAAGTCAATGTTAATTATGTAAAAGACGATGATATTTCGTTTTTTATTACTACTGACCCTAAACCTCATAAATGCCCACGATGCAATAACCAAACCGCTAAGGTACATGATTACAGAATCCAAAAGATTAAAGATATACCCTTTCAAGGTAAATCTTGCACCCTGCACCTTAAAAAGAGACGTTATCATTGTCCTAACTGTGGCAAACACTTTTATGAATCATATGATTTCATTTCAAGGTATATGCATAGAACTCAAAGGCTGACCAAGTTCATTGCTCATTCTTTCCATAGTGCAATAACTATTAAGGAGGCATCCGACAGAGCTAATGTCTCTACACATACTGTATATAAGGTACTTGGTACACTTAACAATTCATCTGATAGAATTGGGGAAGCTATATCAATAGATGAGTTTAAAGGTAATGTGGGAACTGAAAAGTATCAAA
>NZ_DBHIEQ010000058.1:0-5432 GCF_057250505.1 Lachnoanaerobaculum sp.
CCTTTTGTGGGGCTTATAAAATAATTATTTTAGGACATAATCATTTATGCTTGACCGCTATATTTAAAATTAATTGTAAAACTTGTAAGCAAAATTATAGGCTATCTATTATAAAGCCCTGATATACCCTAAACAAAATTTGACTACAGCTTAGATATTGCTTTTATATCCACCGCTGCAGCCATATAAAAAGTAATTTACTACTCTTTCAAAAGATAATCGTTATTAAGAACTTTCATAGACAGCGGGCCTGCTATGGTATTTGAATACACCGCCTCTATAGGTCTTATTACAATACCTTCCTTATTCTTGCCTGAAGCGTACTTTCCCTTTGCTCTTTCCAAAAGTTCATCAACGCTTTTATATTGAAACTCTTCTTCCACTTCCTCTATCGGAACCATATTTAAGCCAAGCAGTTTACATATCTCCTCGGTCTTATATAGGGAAAGCCTTTTATTTGTGTTCATATCCGTTACTGTAAATACATACCACTCAGGCTCGGTCAGCTTCAACCTGTTTTTTTGAATGCCGGGTCCGCAAAATTCACCTTGAATAGCTATGTTGTCAAGATTATTCTCTTTTAATCTCTCTTCTATTTTATGCTTATGGGCATATTTCCACATGGCACATTTATCATCATCTGCATATTCATAATTTCTGCCGCATACGCCGAAATGTTCACCTCTTTTGTACATAGTTACACTGCAGCCGTCCATTTTAGTACTTATATAGTATCCCTTTACAGCTTTAAACTCTTCTATCAACTCGGGATATGACTGTACTCTAAGTTCATCGGTTTTTGAGATCTCACTTGGAAACTCCGCAATAACTGTACCGTCATTACTTACTCTCTCCTCTATCTCCCATTTTCTTATTCCAAGAAGCTCGGTTACATCATCTCCTATTTCATATTCACCTTCAGGAAGTATTTCTAAAGGTTGTACCAGACCCTGTGAAATCTGTCCTCTAAATTTCATGGTCTTCAGTCTGAATCCTGCTCCCATTATTTCATTCTCTTTAAAGCTGCTCGCTCTTAAGAATTCAAAGCGTTCACATACGGGAAGAAACGAATCCACTTCCATGTATACACATTTATCGCCTATGCTGAATTGATCTTTGTTTGCAACACATTGCCATCCCAATACATGTACACATTCTATCTTTTCGGCACCTTCTATAGGTGTGATATTATGTACATACTGTATGGAGGCCAATTTTCTTTTTCCCATTATTCACCTCAACATAATAAAACTTTTTCTTTATACTCATTATAACAAAGATCAATCCGCTTTACACTATACCTGTAGTATACTCCCCTTTTCAGGCGGATATATCGGTGCAATAAGTTCAATACCTTGATTCATTTCCTTTATACATTCTATGATATACTCCGACCTGAAGACTCCGCCTATATAGCTTAACTTTATTCTTTTGCCGGATTCAAAGTTTTTGCCTATCGCCTTTATATGCAAAGAAATCTCTTTAGCCGCAGCCAAAAAAATATCTCTCACACTCTCACTGTTCTCTACATACTTTGATGCGACCGCTGCCAACCCTGCAATTTTATCTCTGCTAAAGTCAGATGTAGCTATCATATTAAAGCCTATATAATCAAAATAATTCAGCACAAGATCTGATATTATACTTTTATCCAATCTGCCGTCTTCTTCCTTTAACGCTCTTGATATAAGTGCTTTTCCTATACTGTAGGCACTGCCCTCGTCACCGTATCTGTAGCCGAATCCTCCACACCTGAAAGTCTCATCACCTACCTTAGCCAAAGCAATGCTCCCGGTACCTGCAATCATAAGAATACCGTCCTCTCCCGCAAGCGCACCAAGCATTGCCGCATATGCATCTGAGTAAAGCTTAAACTCATCAAAAACCGCACCGAATTCATCTTCCAGTTTTTTTCTGTAATCTGCGTTTATACCGTATCCGCCAAGCCCTGCACCGACTTTCAAAACATAATCACTGTCATTTATATTCGCAAGTAATTTTTCTTTAGCTGTGTTAAGAACAGATACGGCTTCTTTAAAGCTTATCTGTGCCGGATGAATTGTAGCCATAGTGATTGATGCAATACTGTTCTTATCAGAATCAAAGAGGTCAAACTTTGTCTTTGTTCCGCCGCCGTCTATCCCTATATAATAAGTTTTTGTCATTATACTTCCTCTATCTTTGCTTCCTTCATCGCAAACTTCTGCCACGGTCTGATATAATCCAAAAGGAACAACTCATCCTTATCAATATGACCCACTACCGAGCTCATACCTGAATTTTCCATATCGCTTAGAGCAATCTGCAACTCACCTGCATAATGGCCGTAGAGAGAACTCTCTATTATAATATCACCTCTTTTTATAGGTACCGGATTTATCACCTCAAACTTTTCGCCCTTATACTTTACTCTGGAAGCGGTTGACCTTATAAAATTCTCAGATTTATCGCCTCTGTTAAAATGCATCTCTTTAAGTACTATAGTCCTTTCAAGTTTTGGAAGTTCCGGCAATAACTCTACATCAAAGCATACTCTGTCAAGAGGTATACATTTAATCTTCTCAAGTTCCTCATCGCTTGGATAGCAGTTTGATATGATTATATCGTCAATATCTCCAAGGGCAATCATATGCTTAAGTTGCTTGTCAATCCCCATATTTCTGTGCATTTCAAGGCTTGGCAATCCGAAATCTGTAGGCCAAGGTCCGAATGAACCTGTATTCCTCGTAGTTATAAAGGCTGCCGTATTAAGTCCGTACTTTTTAAATCTGCTTGTACAACTCTTAAAAAAGTTCAGTCCGAGTCCGCTGTAATTATGCGGATAAAAGTTGTGACATCCATAGAGATTGTACCTGTTCGGCTCATAGTTCATTATGGTGTCTATAGTGGACACATCATTTGACATATTTATCTCTATCTTCAGATTATATTCGTTGAAAGTCATCAAGGACTCTTCAAGTCCTGTAAAACCTATATCAAGCCTAAGACCGTCCGCACCTATCTCCTTAAAAAATCCCAAATCCTTATAAGAAATATTAAGCTTATCAAAAACAGCCGGTGATACATCAACTATTATTTCAAATCCCAAGCTTTTTGCATAAAGGTTAATCTCTCTAAAATCATGTATTATCTCTTCTTTTGATTTATTCACTGATAAAAGGCATGAGAAAATACGAGAAAAGCCGGAAGATCCGGCTTTCTTAATGTATTCAACAATATTTTCTACACTGTCTTTTTCAGGATAAATTGATATTCCAAGTCTACGCATAACTCTCCTTATCCTTATCTTTTTTATGCGGAAACTTCTCCGCTGTCCTCCAACTTCTTCAAGTCTGCATCATACTTATTGAAGAAAGGAAGGTAAATAAGTATTGACAATATTATCAACAGTACATTCAATATCAACGCTCTGATATCGCCGTTTGTTGCAAGGAATGCACCTATAGGTCCCGGCAAAGTCCACGGCACCGAAGCCACTACTCTGTTTACAAGTCCAAGCTCTGTTGCAATCCATGCGATTATTGCACAGATAATAGGATTGAGTACGAAAGGTATCAAAAGTACAGGGTTTAGAATGATTGGACAACCAAAAATCATCGGCTCGTTGATATTAAACAATGCAGGTACAAACGCTACCTTACCAAGTGTCTTTGCATACTGTGATCTTGATCTTAACAGAAGTAAAATTGCAAGTCCGATAGTTGTTCCTGAACCTCCGATGTAGATAAACCACTGATAGAAAGGCTCCGGAGCTATGTTTGGAATAGCTGCTCCTGCTGCAAATGCATTTGAGTTCTGCTCAAGAAGCATAAGCCAAACAGGTCTTGTAAGGCTTCCTACTACACTGCTTCCATGTATACCGAAACACCAGAAGAATGAGTCGAGGAATGTAAGAAGCAATACTGAAGGAAGTGTATCTGCAACATTTACTATAGGTCTGATAATAGAACCTACGATATCATGAACTTTTATACCGAGCCACATTGTGACTGTTGAGAAAAGAAGAAGAATGATAACTGTAGGTGTAAGTGCCTCAAAACTTCTTGCAACAGATTCAGGAACCTGTTCAGGCATTCTGATTTTAAAGCCTGACTTCTGTGTGAATCTGTAGATTTCTACAGCAATAAATGCTGAAATAATACCTACAAACATACCGTCCGAACCGATATATGACATACCCAGATGCCATCCTTCAGGAACGGCCTTAATATAATCAGCCAAAGCCTGATTGTTTGCAGCCAAGTTTGTAATTTCTTCAGTTGCCTCAGGTAATGATACAGGTACAACTGTCAAAAGAAACGCAAGCTCTGAAAGAATAGCTCCTGAAAGTCCGTCCAAATCATAGCTCTTTGCCAGTGAAAATCCGATTCCGAATACCGCATACAATGTCATAATATACATTGCCATACGATATGGAAGCAATATTCTGCCTGCGTTTGCCTTAATGAACTGTGCAATACCCCAGCTTGCCGGCATCTGGTTAGGTAAGAACGCAATTACAAGGAAAAGTGAACTTACTACTACGATCGGCAAAGTGGCGATAATACCGTCCCTTATAGCTCTTAAGTGCCTTTGCTCACTGAGCTTTGCCATTGGTGTACTTAGATTTTTGTCTAAGAATGCAGCAATTTTGTCAAACATTTTAGTTTCCTCCCGTTAACCCTTTCATTTGTGTATAAAGCTTAGGTCCGCCCAGCGGTGAATAAGCCATAGGTTCAATAAGTGCACATGGAATATTCTGTGCATCCGCTGCAGCCTTGATGTTGTCGAATCTGTGACGAATCTGCGGTGCAACCATTACACAATTCCAACCGTTCTTTACCTCATCATCAACCGCCTGAGTACCGATTGCAAGCACTTCAATATCCTCTCCGTGTTTTGCAGCCTCTTTCTTCAGGGCGTTTACAGCGATTGTTGATGACATACCGCCTGAACAAACAAATAATACCTTCATATATCTCCTTCTTTCCAAATCTGATTTTGCTTTCTTTTTATATCAGATTTTTAATTTTAATGTAAAATATTTTACCACATATCATAAGAATTTACTAAAATATTTTAAAGCATTTTCAAGCTATCTATTAGCTTTCAGCAACTTCTTTATTGTGGCACTGACATTCAACTCATTATCCGTAAGAGTCTTTCTTGCCTTCAGTGCATCCACACCTGCAAGCCCCATCACTATAGCCACTTTAACATCATATCCGGATTCCTCCAAAAGTCTTCTAGAGTTTTCCTTATCTATGCCTGTAGCTTCACTTACTATATTGAGTGCTCTGACTCTAAGCTTTTCATTGGTTGTTGCCACATCTACCATAAGATTTTGGTATACCTTGCCGATTTTTACCATAGTTGTGGTGGAAATCATATTTAACACCATCTTCTGTGCTGTTCCGGCTTTCATTCTTGTAGAACCTGTCACAGCTTCCGCT
>NZ_DBHIEQ010000059.1:0-4785 GCF_057250505.1 Lachnoanaerobaculum sp.
GGGTGTGCAGGCCCACACCCGAAAGATGTTTACATAAATTAATTCATTATTTTACAAGTTTTAAAATATCTGCAGCATTGTCCTTTGTAACTTTTACATAGTCTACAGGAATCTTTGTGTCAACCTTCTCATCGTTTGTAAATGATATAGCCGCCTTTGCTGCAGCCTGTGCCTGGCTGATAAAGTCATTAAATACTGTACCTGTCATCTTGCCTTCAGATACGTTTTGTACAGCCTCTGCAAGTGCATCAACACCTACGATATAGATGTCTTCTCCGACTTTTCTGCCTGCAGCATTGATAGCCTGAAGTGCACCGAGTGCCATTGCATCATTGTTACAGAAGATAACTTCGATGTCTTTTCCATACTGTGTAAGTGCGTCCTGTGCAATCTGCTGTCCCTTAGCCTGATCCCAGTCACCTCTTTGGATAAGAAGCTCTTCAGCCTTTAATCCGCTCTTTTCTGTAAGAGCCTTAACTGAATACTCTGTTCTGTACTGTGCGTCAATATTCTCAGGGTCACCCTGGATCATTATGTACTTAACTGTTCCGTCGCCGTTGATGTCACCCTTGTTATCAAGTTCTGCGATTTCTTCACCTTGGAATGTTCCTGACTGACGAGCATCAGCACCTACATAAGTAGCCTTGATACTGTCTGAAGCCCATCTTGACTCCTCTGTCTCATCAGGCTCACGGTTGATATAAACTACAGGAATTCCGGCTTCTTTTGCAAGATCTGTAACTGTAGGAGCTGAAGATGACTGTACAAGGTTAAGAATCATAACGTCAACCTTTGTTGCGATAAAGTTGTTGATCTGGTTTGTCTGCTCAGCCTGATCGTTCTTACCGTCCTGAACTACTATATTATCTTTCGGAATACCGCAGTCTTCTGTAAGATATCTAACCAGCTCGTTACGATAAAGTGTCATAAAGTTGTCATCAAACTTGTAAATTGAAATGCCTACTTTGATGTCCTTTGCATCCTTACCGGTAGCAGCTACAGCCTCTGAAACACTCTCGCCGGCTTTAGACTCTTCCTTTGACTCACTGCTTGCTGCCGCTGTTGTCTCGGCACTCTTGCTTCCGCCACAAGCAGCTAATGAAAGAGCACACATAGATGCTACTGATACCGCTAATACTTTTTTAAACAATCTCATTGTTTTTCCTCCCTTATATTCGGTTCGTTTAATTTGTAAGCATATTTTAATATTGATTACGATTATTTTACATAGATTTTTTTTACGGTTTTTATTAAATTTTTTGCTATATCAGAAATGATTCCTAATAATTTCAGATTTAATTATATTCAAAAAAGTTGTATAATTATAGACAAACGGTGATAATAAAAATCACCGTATACTTATATAGAAGGAGGCAACTATGGGATACAATCAAAAGATAACAAAGGAAATAGAGGACTTGACAGCCAAATGTCTCTCAAATCTATCTATTAACCAAGCTTTGTACAAAGAATACGATGTACAGAGAGGACTTAGGAATCTGCAGGGAGAAGGTGTGAGAGCAGGCCTTACAAGAATTTCCGAGATTACTTCATTCAAAAAGGTAAACGGAGAAAAAATTCCTTGTGACGGCGAGCTGAGATATCAGGGTATTGATATACATGAGATTACATACGGCTTTCTTAAAGAAGAAAGATTCGGATTCGAAGAAGTGGCATACCTGATGCTTTTCGGAAGTCTTCCAAATGAAGCACAGTTAAAAGCTTTCAGAACCCTACTTGGCGAGCAAAGGACATTGCCGAAGAACTTTACAAGGGATGTAATAATGAAAGCCCCAAGCAAGGATATGATGAATACTCTCTCAAGATCCGTACTTACACTGTATGCTTACGATACAAAGGCTGATGATACTTCACTTGCAAATGTTCTCAGACAGTGTATCAATCTTATAGCTACTTTTCCGATGATGTGTGTATACGGATACCATGCATACAATCACTATATAAGAGATAAAAGTATGTATATACATCGACCTTCAAATGAACTTTCTACCGCTGAGAACATTCTTATGATGCTTAGAGAGGACAGAAAGTATACAAATCTTGAGGCAAGAGTACTTGATCTGGCAATGGTTTTACATATGGAGCATGGCGGCGGTAACAACTCCACCTTCACAACTCATGTAGTAACTTCATCAGGTACCGACACATACTCGGCTATAGCCGCCGCACTGGGATCATTGAAGGGACCTAAGCACGGCGGAGCCAATATAAAGGTTGTGGAGATGTTCAAGGATATGAAAAAGAATATCAGCGATATAAATGATGAAGAAGAAATAAAATCATATCTTTTAAAATTGCTTAGAAAAGAGGCCTTTGACAAATCCGGACTTATCTACGGTATGGGTCACGCCGTATACTCACTCTCGGATCCTCGTGCAAATATTTTCAAGCAGTATGTAAAACAGCTTGCCCATGCAAAGCACAGAGACAATGATTTCAAACTTTACAGTGCCGTTGAGAGGCTTGCTCCTGAAGTTATCGGAGCCGAAAGACATATCTACAAGGGTGTCAGTGCAAATATTGATTTTTACAGCGGCTTTGTTTACGGTATGCTTGACTTACCTACCGAACTGTATACTCCGATATTTGCCTGCTCAAGGATAGTGGGTTGGAGCGCTCACAGAATTGAAGAGCTTATAAATACGGACAAGATTATAAGACCTGCATATATGGCTGTAAAAGAGCATGAAGAATATGTTGAGATGAAAGACAGAAAATAAAAAATTGCCCCATATAGCATATAAATCGCTATATGGGGCAAATTTTTAAAACAACACCTTAACCGAATTATTCTTTATCTGAGGGTGCTATCTCCATATTCTTTAAATTGTTTACTATACCTGCATTAAGCGGCAGGCTCACTCCCATAGGGTTGATAAGGAATCCGTCACACTCAGGTGTAAGCGGGAAGTTGATAAGATTCTTTGCATCAATAATAGTTTTTTTGACCGTATCATCATTCGGCATCTTGTCAAACTCAATATTGTCTGTAAATACAGGTATCATACTGCCGCCGTCTTCACCAAGCTTTATCATAAGCATCTGCATCTGAGTCTTTCCGTCAACCTCACTCTCTCTTACAGGAACCAAAAATCTCGCCTTAAGGATATTGACCATCATCTCCTCTTCCATATCATGTATAACAGGAGTATTCGGATTGTCAATATTTGCTCTGATTTCCTGAGCGAAATAAAGCATTGTAAGCTGCAATGTTCTGTTCTCTATAGGTCTTTTCTCAGGTGGAAGCTCACTGAAATCTGAAATCTTTATAATCTCATCAAGCTGAATTATATAATCCTCACCTTGACAGTTGTACTTGATTGCATTCACTCCCGCTATAACAAGATGTGTGAACGCTCTGAGTATTCCCTCCTGAGTAAGCTCTACCACAACATTCTTTTGTTTTTTTTCAAGCAACTCCTGTGATTTCTTGTCCGCATTTTCTTTTATATCAAAGAAGAATGCTACATCATCAAAGGTCTTATCGTCACACTCAATATATGGCAATCTTGTAAACTCCGAATGAATCATATAAAGATTGACTGCCTTAGGTATACTTGAAAGTACTTCTCTTCTGTCCATTTTTATCTCCAAAAAAATATATTTCTTGACACTAATATATACTTTTTGCTTATCAAAGTCAAATTACAATATCTTTACAATGCCTACTCTGCAAGTTGTTCCTTTGCTCCGTCAGAATACACTATACTGTAGTCCGACAAAATAAAGTATCCGTAGGTATCAGGTATGGAATTTAAAAGCTTGACCCCTTCTTCCGCTCCCAGCGAAAAACAGGTGGTTGAGAGTGCGTCGGCATCTGTAGACGACTTTGTAAGTATACTTACCTCTACAAGTCCGTTGTCATAAGGATATCCGGTCTTCGGATTTAAGATATGGTGATAGTTTTTACCGTCTATCACAAAATGTCTCTCATACACTCCTGACGACACTACCGATTCATCATCCACTGTAAGCAGCGCCACAGTCTCATTCCTGTCGGCATAAGGCTTTTGAAGTCCTATAGTAAAGTTTTGTCCGTCAGGTTTCTTACCTATACAAAGTACATTTCCGCCAAGATTTATTATAGCACTGTCCACACCCTTGCTCTTTAAAAACTCCTTGGTCTTGTCCGCAATATATCCCTTGGCAATAGCTCCAAGATCAATCTGTGTATCGTCAGAGGTAAAATTTATAGTATCTCCCTCCACACTTACTCTTGTATAGTCCACCTTAGGCAAAGCTTCTTTTATGCTATCATCGCTTGGAAGCTTCGGATCGTCAGTATTGAAATCCCAAAGTTCTTTAAGCGGCTGTGTAGTAATATCAAAAGCCCCGTTTGATACCTTACTATAATATAACGCCTTATCTATTAAATAGGCGAGGTCCTCGCTTGCTTTAACACTCATCACACCCTTACCCCTGTGATTGAGCTTATAAAGCTCCGCATCAGGATTGGTTGCTGAAAAAACCATCTCGTATTTTCTTATAAAATCCAGAGAATCCTTCAGTACATTTTCATCACCGCCATGATATATAGTCACCGTAATGAATGTGTCAAGTGCAAAAGTGGTATCTGTTAAAGGTTCATCACTTTTTTTATCAAGTGATAAGTCAAAGTTATTGGCAACAGATTTCATACTGCTGTTCTTACCAGCTATTGCTATAATTGCAAGTATTACCACTACGGCAAGTACAGCTATAATAGTCTTCTTATTAAAATTCTTCAAAATAATCTCCCGGCCTTTTCATATATTTTAGTTAGGT
>NZ_DBHIEQ010000060.1:0-4146 GCF_057250505.1 Lachnoanaerobaculum sp.
ATAAATTTTTTATTTGCTCTTTAGAACCGGAGTCCAATAGCTGTTATTGTAAATATCTGTAAACTTATATGTGATTTCATTGTCATCCTTAATATTTACATAGTATACTTCAGGCTGCTTGCTTACAGTATATTGATAGCCTATCTTATAATCATTTTCAAGAGTTCCGTCATAGCTATAATAATTTGCCAAAAAGTCTATCTTATCACCGTTCTTTATCTCTGTTATATTCTTTGCAACAGTGTCTACATCTGTGCCTGTATAGTCGAAGTTTGCACCTGCAAGATATCCCTTAGGATGGTCGGAGTCAAATACTATAATCAAGTTTGCCCTCTCTCCGTTTAAAAGTACAGGTACATAACCGACAGTAGTATCTCCTTTATCATCCTTTGTAGTGGCCAAATGATAGTAAGCTACAGGATTGCCGTCTATTGATATCCATGCTCTTTCTTTGTCTGCAAGCATATCTCCGTTCTCATCAAACTTAAAGAACTTGTCAAGTCCCATATCGATATAACCTTGACCGTCATCAATAAGCATATTTTCATATATGCCCGATACCATATTCCACTCATCTTTAGACAGATGTATCTTAGGTGTGGAGTCACTGTCATTCCACTGAAGCTTTGACGAATCAAGTATGTTTGAGAGCACATAGTCCTTTATATCATCATCAGACATATCTCTGTTTTGTAAGAAGTTTATACTTGAAAGGTCAAGACCGATAGCTGCCAAACTGTCGGATGAAATACTTCCCGATAAAAGACTCTGTATCATTGCACTTAAGTCTCCGCTTGAAAGTGAACCCGTTGTATTTGAATTATTACCGCTAAGTGTAGACATCGGTGAACTCTCTCCGCCGCCTGCTATCTGTCCGCTCGCCTGCAACGATGCAAACTGCTGTATTACCCTGGTATAATCGCTGTCCATACCTATATCACCATAGGTCTGAACCATTCTGTCCACCTTTGAAAGCTTCTTATATGGGAAATATATTGAAAGCCCATATGAGTTTGCCCTATTTGATGATGTTCTGTTATACTTTACCGCACTTAGCACCGACTGTATTGTATTATTTGACTCACTCTGCTCGAGATTGTATACAAGATTTACCAAGTCCACCTGGTCGATATTTGACGACTTTGCAAATTCTCTGCTTGCGGTTCTGGCGGTTGATACTTTATTGTATTCCTTATTTTTTATATAGCTTGCAGTATCCTTTGCAAAGCTTGATAAACCTGCAGGCATAGTAGCTTTAAGTTCCGCCAAATCCACTAATGAAAGTGTGGTGGATTGTCCTCTTGCGCTTCTATTGCTCTCATCAATGAAGTCATCCACTATCCTCTTTCCCAAATCCAAAGTCGATATTGCCGTATTATTACTCAAATCTGTAAGCCAGTTTGTATAATACCAGCCTGTTCCCGGCTCAGTTTCTTCAGAGGCTATCAGATAATCTGCATAGTCTGAAAGAGCCAGTGCATTCTCTGTAGTTGCCATCAGACAGGCGTCAAAGCCTATAAAATCATACTTTATATTTGTCGCGGCTATTGCCGATTTTATCTTTGCGAGGTTCATTGAACCTGCATTCGGATTATTCTCATCGTATCCGTAGCCTGTTACAGAACCGCCGCCGTGATCCCAGAATATAAGCTGATTTCTGTTTGCCGGAAAGTTTTGCTTACAGTATTCTATAAAACTGACCAATGTGTTCGGGTCCGTCATGGAAGGCTGTCCGTTGTCATCTGCAAGTTTTTTTAACTTACCGTCTTTTATCTGATATATCTGATTGGTGGACGCCGATACTATAGAATTTTTCCAAGCTTTGGCACCGCCTGTATATACTATTAAGTTCACATTGTCCGACAGCTTCGCCTTGGTCATCTCTATAAGGTCATTGGTCGCCATCCCGTATTTTGACTCAAGGTCCGTACCGCACATATATACCATTACGGTTACACTGTCTCCGCCTGTAGGTCTGTAAAACTTCTCCCTTGCATTCTCATTTACCGTCTTATTCAGCTTTCCTCTGTTATCGGCCACTCCGCTCCATCCGGCGCTTACACCGCTTATGCTTGAAGCTACCGTATTCCCCAGTGTATAACTTAATGAAGGTAAATTGATTTGCGGTGAATTCGCACCTCCTGATGAATATGAACCTCCTGTAAATGTTCCGAGTATCGTATTCAATAATCCGGTTTTATTGCCTGATACCAGGCTTATGACAGCTATGATTATAACAACCAAAAAACTTAGCGGCGATCTTCCTCCGCCACCTCCCGATCTCCTCGGCCCTGAAAATCTGCCGCTGTCTCCTACAGAACCTGTTCCTGCGACCTCTCTTCTGAATACACTGTTCCCCGGTCCTCTGACATCTCTGTCATGACTTGTCGGTCTACCCATTTTATCCTCCTGTTATTATTTATATTGTTAGTACTTCATTACAGTATATTCTAACAATAATCTCATCATACGGCAATAAATCATTACAAACAGTTGTTATTTTGCATCATATTTGCATATTACAAGCCTGTTATTAATAAGATATATGATTGGAAGAAAGATTTTGCCATACCATTTCATCTGCTTTGCTATTTGTTTTGTAAAGTTTATAAATCCGATTTGCTTCAGTTTAGGATTAAGTTCTATAATCTCTTTGCCGTTTGTAACTCCAAAATGATACTCGGACTTGGTTCGTTTTACAGCCTTGTTCGTTTTTGCCTTATTCACAAGTCTTTTGGAAAGACAGTCCAGATGAAGTACAAAATGTTCAAAATTATCTGTCAGTATATTTAAAAACTCCTTCACCTGCTTAGGATAAAAATACATAATCATCCCCTCTGAAATAATCAAAAGCTTCTCTCCCTTTGTATCTATCTCCTTTGTCCATGACTTATCAAGGGCTGATTTTTCGATATTTTTTACTCTGTCGTTTTCCTCAAAGAATTTTTTTCTTAAACTTATTATCTCCGGAAAATCTATATCATACCAATGTATTCTACCGTTATCTACGCGGAAAAATCTTGTATCCAACCCTGAACCAAGTGAAACTATATGACAATCAGGGTATTTGTCTATAAACTTTTTCACCTCATCATCCATAACCTTGGCTCTCGCAATAATACCTAAAAG
This sequence comes from Lachnoanaerobaculum sp., assembly GCF_057250505.1. Lineage (NCBI taxonomy): Bacteria > Bacillati > Bacillota > Clostridia > Lachnospirales > Lachnospiraceae > Lachnoanaerobaculum > Lachnoanaerobaculum sp. The sequence goes on from NZ_DBHIEQ010000060.1 coordinate 3,130, forward strand.
ATTCACTTTTTCATTACTGAAAGAGCCAAAATCATAGTCAATCATATCCACCATTTCAGCCGACTTTTTATCCTTTAATATAGATTTTTCAGATCTGTAATCTCTTGCCCTTGCATCCAAAGTTATAAGCATAGTCTCCATAACACCTTCAAGTTTTATCTTCATAAAAGCCTCCATTTACCGCTATATCTGCGGTATAAAAATATATATATTTTGATTATGTTAGTTCTTACTAACTTAGGTTATATCATACTTCTATTTTATGGAAAACTCAATAAATTTATCTTTTTAAGAAATTTATAATAATTGTAAAGAATTACATCCTTATAATTTGCCAATCCGCATTTTACTTTACATCTTTAAACCGTTAAATTTTTTGAAATTTTTTATTATTTTCACCCATACAAGGATGTTCAGAAAGTAAAGTTACTGCTTCAGATATGCAGGGGGAAAAGTTTTTTTATCAGGTTTCAGATGCTTCTTATTCTACAGGTAAATATACTTTGGATGAACTTGCAGAACGTAGAGAAAACCCTTTATTTATTGATAATTTACAAAAGTTTAATGCGGAACTGAATTCAACGGATACTGTGGATTTTTATAATATGAAACATGCGTATGTAGATTTTATAGGTAAGTGGAATAAGCCGGAAGATTTGATATATGGTTATAAAGAAAAACCGGATTTAATAGATATGAAGATGCTTGTCAATGAAAAGCTTGAGTATATAACTCCGGTAGATGCATTTATTCTAAATCAAAAAACAATGCAAAAACTGGGACTGGATTATTTATCGGATCAGGATTTTATATATAACGGTGAGTTTCCCATGGTGCTTGGCTACGGCTTTAAAGAATATTATAATATCGGTGATACAATTCCTATAACCTTCTATTTTCCTTTCTTTCTGTTTTTAGGCAAAGAAAAAACAGTAAACCTTTTTGATTTACTGTTTCCTTGAATTTTAACTATATTTTTTAATCTATCCTTTTTATTTATGAATTATCCAATAGTCT
>NZ_DBHIEQ010000061.1:0-3680 GCF_057250505.1 Lachnoanaerobaculum sp.
GCTGCAAATATTCCTGAAATATCAAGAAAAAATCTTTTATTCATATATTCCCGTTCCTGCTACTTTTAATCAATTTTAGATGGTCTTATTCTCTATCCGATAAAAATGGGCTGCATGACAATAAATGTCTTGCAGCCCAAACTTTTAACGACTGATTCTTTGTTATTCGGCTGCGTACCCACCTTCAACTATCAGACCTGCCATCTTATCTTTTTTCTGTTTTATTACAAGAGTAAAGTTTCCTACTCCCTCTTCATCTCCATGCCTTTCTTTATAATTTACTACAAAAGCATTCGGAAATACATATTTTCTTTTTGTAATACCTGCTACAATCTGTTCTACCGTAACCTTTCTATAGCAGTCTTTATTCTGTGCCGGAACCATAGACCAAAGTGCCATATTTCTTGTAGAATCAAAAGGATCACCGTCTACTGCCGTTAAAATCTTGCCGGTAATTTCCATTGTCGCACCGGCATCATTGGTACGTGCATTTGAATCAATAGGAATGTCTGTAGATAAAAATACGCTGTTTACACATTCTTTTGCAAGTTCAAAACTTTCATTACCTTCTATTTTCACTTTGTATGCCATGTTCAATCCCTCCTACTCATTATTCTCCGGCGTATCCGCCTTCTACTGCTACCTTTGCATTATTATCCTTCTTTTGACGTATATGGATATAAAACTCTCCGGTACCGGTCACATCATCCGCCTTTTCAGAATACTCAACCACGAATGCATTTGGAATTACATACTTTCTTACAACAGATCCGGCAGATACTACTGTTACCTCCGCAACTCTGTAACAATCTGCATTCTCAGACGGAATCTGAGACCACTTCGCAAGTTTTAATACATCATCACTGTCCGCTCCGACATTGTATAAAACTCTACCCCACACTTTTACGCCCAACCCGAAGTCTGTTGCTTTAGCGTTGGAATCCTTTGGAGACTCGGACAAAAACTCTGCATTTACTATACTTCTTTCATCAAAGTCCGCCACTTCTGAACCTGTTACCCTGAATCTAATTCCCATCTTGCTACCTCCTATGAAAATATATTTATTTTTATAAAACTACTCCAAATATTAAAAATATTTTTGTACTTACATAAAACAAAGTTTTTATTTTATATCAACACTTTTTATAAATATACACCCTTATTCTCCTGCAACACGATTTAGAGGCACTTCTATTCTTTTTATAGCATTTCCGAAACTTATCTCTATAGCACATACGCCTGCCGTCTCATCAACTTCATAAGTAATATCGTCATTGCTTCCAAGTATACCATTAATATTTGTTTTTTTGGAAAGCCATATACTTTTCTGACTTGACGGGTTATTTGAGAAGAACTTAGCTATATTCTCCGCCTTAAAATCTCCTGTAGCATGCCTTAAAATTCTTTCAATATAGTTTGCTGTCTGAGTTTTATAAATAGGCTCATAACTTCCACCTGAAAGTTTTAAGTTTCTTGCTTTGTACACCATTATATGGCTGATATTTTCTCCGTCTAAAACCGCATTTTCCGAAGAAAATACAAATCCAAACCCTCTTTTATTGATATCGTCTTTTACACTGTTTGTAAATCCGGTAATCTCTTTTGACATAGTGGTATGTATTTTAAGAGAATTATTCTTTGCCTCAATATCAAATCTTACACCCGGTAAATCCGTATCAACATCCTTCTTAAAATACTCTTTAAGATACTCCGGAGACTGGTAACTTGCCACAAATCCGGCTGCCACATATGCCGCACCTATATAAACTCCGTCTATCCAAAGCTTCATAATATCTTCTTTTGCCTTAGAAAGTTCTGCAGCTTCATTTTCATTAACAATCATCCTGCTTTCAAGCTTTACTCCTGACTTATCTTTTGGAATAATTGTAAAGTTAGGTACACAAGGAATCAGATATTCTGAATAAGGCTTACCGCTAAGACTTGCACATCTGTCATCAAAAAATCCTACTCCGGTCATTGCCATGCTGTTGAAAGTTGTCTTATCTCCCGTCTCATAGGAATAAAAGCACTGTACACCATAATCCTTCATGGCATCTGCAACTCTTGCCAAAGATTCTACGCTTACATTTTCAGTCTTTACACTGTCTTTGTTTCCCTTGAATCTTTCCCTTGTAACATTCATCTTTGATTTTTCATCCAAAGACACCCCTGCAACAATTGCATACCAAACAGTATTACCATAGTCATTTTTTTCATTTACAGTATTCAGATATGCACAAAGCTTAGGCACATTCAAACTGTTTGCCATAACTTCATTCTTCACATTGGCTATAAGAAGGCTTGGTCTCATACCTTTTACCTGTTTCGGATACTGTTCAAAAAAAGCCCATACACCTAATATTTTTTCAACCAAAGGTTTTACAACTTTTATAAAATCATCCTTGGCGTTTTTGTAAAATTCAAGATATGTATTGTAATTGTCCACTTCCTTTTTTACATCAATCTGACTTTGCATTGATGAATTTAACGGACAAAAAGTTCTTACCACCAACTGTTTTACATAGCTGTTTCCTTCAGAATTCAGAGCATCATAATCGTCTTCAAGAGCTTCAATAAGTCCTGCATTTGAATTGTCATCTGTAAGCACTAAAGTGCTTTCTTCCACCTTCGGAGCCTCTATTACTGTAAGTTCTCCCTCAGAAGACATGGTTAGAAGTCCCAGAGTCAGAGCATCATTGCTTTCAGACTCTTTTGATTCTCCAAGTAAAAGTCTTGTCTTTATATCTGAGATTGCAAGTGGAATCATCGCCATAAGATTTTGGTAATTGGAACTGGCTTCTTCAAACATGGAATTAAGCTTATCACCAAGATCAAGCTTATGAGGATCTCCATCTTCAAGTTTTGCGTACTCTGCATAAGTATACTGAAGTTCCTTCCTTACCTGCTTAATGTCATCCATAACCTTTGAAGGAGAAATCATTTCTGTAAGTTTTTCAAATTTAAAATCTGCATTGATAATTCCCTGACTTCTTTTTGTTTCAACCAAGGTCATAAGCATTTTCAAAAAATCATTATGCGCATTAAGATGAACTATACTTAACATATTTTCAGGAACACCTGCCGGTTTTTCCTTAGAATACACAATCTTTCCTGTTGTAGCATTAAAAAAAGAATATACTGTCGGATCAAATTTTTCTAAAAACTCTTCAAAGTTTCTAACAAGAAGTGCTTCATTGATTTCCTTTACCTTATCATCACTTAAGCTGTCAAGTCCTCTTACATCACCAACTAAGGTAAGTAAGTTAAGCTTCTCCGGATTAATCTCCTCAATCAACAAAGTGCGGTTTGTTTGCTTTATAATACTTTCTGCCATCCTGCATCTCCTTAAATCTATATTTTTTTCAAATAAAATACAAACTCTAAGACTTTATTACGTAACATGTCGGGTAAAAGGAATATAAACAGTAGTAAATCCCACAGGATACAATAATTAATTTTATTGTTAGCACAGGAGATAGACTAATATGGAAAAATAACAACGGATAAATATGTTGTTTATCTCTATCGGAGCTAATTAAGCTACTGACAGTATCTATCTTTACTAAGAAACACCCCTTAGTTATGATAAAACAACAAATATACTTATCTTATTTACAAATTTTTATATCCCTTATCTGACTACGATAGTACCACATATACAGAATATTTTCAAGTTTTTT
>NZ_DBHIEQ010000062.1:0-3489 GCF_057250505.1 Lachnoanaerobaculum sp.
CTTACCATAAAGTACTGCTGATAGATTCTAAGTAGCTGTCCGGCCTCATCACTGTCATCCGGATACAAGAACAATGTAAGGTTCTTAGCGATATCATGTTTATCAAAATTTATACCGTCTCTGATAATAGACTCGTCCACACTGTCAATATCAAAAAGATGTAATTTATTGCATTTGCTCTGATGATATCCCGGAACATCTATATCATACATAGTTGACTTTAATGTAAAATCTTTGAACGGAACTTCAAAGCTTACATCTGTTCTTGTAAGCCAGCTGTTATCTGTTATCCAAGGATTCTTATCTTCATACTGCTTGTTGTCTACAAACTTTTGTAAAAACAGTCCGTCGTGATAGTTTAATCCTACACCGTCACCGTTTAATCCCAGTGTTGCAATAGAGTCAAGGAAGCATGCAGCCAAACGTCCAAGTCCACCGTTTCCAAGTGAAGGCTCAGGTTCAACCTCTTCAACTGCCGTTATATCATGGCCGTTCTTGTCAAGTATCTCTCTTACCTCGTCAAACATTCCAAGGTTAATAAGATTGTTTGACAAAAGCTTTCCGATAAGGAACTCTGCTGATATATAGTAGAGCTTTCTGTTTCCTGTATTATGCTCCATGCCTTCCATCTTCTCTTTTGTAATTTTCAAAAGTGCTGTATAAATTTCCGCATCTGAAGCTGCCGCAATTTCCTTACCAAGCTTGTTCTTTAACATCTCTTCTAATGACATACTTTTATTCTCCTTTTTATATTAAATCCTGCGGATTAAAGTTCCGTTAGCTCCAAGTGTTTCCCCGTCAAATTCTCTTGAAAATAAGACATCTTTTCCCGAAGTTACTTTGATAGGCTCATCTGAAGCATTGATAAGAACTTCGATCCTATTTCCGTCTTCGTCAATTTTGATATATTCCACACATCTTCCATTTTCATAGTTATGTGGAAAGTGGAAATACGGACTTCTGCACATCTTTTCATTTCGCCTTAACATTATAAGGCTTCTCATAGTAGAAATTTTTTCTACATTTTCACCGCTGCCTATCTCACTCCACGGCATACATCTTCTGCAATCAGGATCATGTGCGCCCTCCATTGCTATCTCCGTACCGTAGTAGATACAAGGACTGCCCGGAAGTGTAAACAAAATCGCAAGCTGTTGATAAAACTTATCCAAATCATGGAATCGGTTCATCAGTCTCTCTGTATCATGTGAGTCAAGCAAATTGAATAATACATTGTTAGACTGCTGCATATACATTGTATAACAGCGATTTACCATGTACTCAAACTCCTGCTTTTTCATGGTCTTATCCAGGAAAAAGTCATGAATTCCGCTAAGCAGAGGATAATTCATCACAGAGTCGTATTCATCTCCCTGAAGCCACTGTATTGCATCATGCCAAATCTCTCCAAGCAGATAGATATCAGGCTTTATAGCCTTTAGATGCTCTCTTATCTTCTTCAAAAATCTGTGTGACACCTCATTGCCTACATCAAAACGGATACCGTCTATATCAAACTCTCTTATCCATTCTTCACAGATTTTACAAAAATAGTCTATGACCTCATTATTGTTGGTGTTCAGCTTCGGCATACCGTCAGTAAATGCAAAAGTGTAATACCTCTTATCCCTCGTATCTCCTCTTTTTGCAATATCATCCCAGTTTTCCACCATAAACCAGCCCGCATACTTTGAAGATTTACCTTTTTCAAGCACATCAAGCCATGGCTTAAATTTTCTTCCGCAGTGGTTAAACACAGCATCCACCATGATACGAATACCCTTGTTATGAGCCTCTTTGCAAAGTGCTTTCATTGTATCACCGTCTCCGAAAGAAGGATCTATCTTTGTATAATCGGTTGTATCATACTTATGATTTGATTCGGCCTCCATTATCGGATTCAAATAGATACCTGTTATTCCAAGATTTTGAAGGTAGTCAAGTTTTTGACGAATTCCTTCCAGATTACCTCCGAATTTCTCATAATTGGTTACACTGCCATGATCTCTCCAAGGCAAAATATCATCTGTATTTTTTTCAGGGGTACCGTTACAAAATCTGTCAGGAAATATCTGATACCAAATAGTGTCATTTACCCATGCAGGTGTAACATTTATATCCGACGGATTCATCCACGGCATAATGAAGCATTGCAACATTCTGCCGTCCATATGGAACTGATCCTCAGTTAAAAATCCGTCTTCAAAGTAATACCAAACACTGTCATGTGTATGCAGTTCAAAAAAATACTTACATCTTTTATATATCGGAGTAAGAGTTGTAGTCCACCATATCTGATTTGAAAGGCGTTTTTTATAGACTATCTCTTCTCTTTTTCCGGTCCACTTCTCGTCTCCGCCAAGTATTCCGGCCTCAAACGGGTCGCCATAGTGGATAAAGACCTGCTTAACATCATATCCTGTTTTTAAATTTATAATAAGTCTGTCCTTATCAAGAGGATAACTCATCTGTTCTGATGTTCTATGGTATACACCGGCAAATTCCATTATATCTCCTCTATTCTTTTCTTACCAAGTATCAATACACTTTGTTTTCCTACTTTTATAGGAGCCTTTGCAATTATGTTCTTTTTCCAAAGCATACTGTCATTGCCGTCACAAAGTACTTCAAATTCTTTATCCAAAGACTCAACTTCAAAGTCCTTATTTGACGCATTATAAATTACTTTAACCTGACTCCATAAAGAATTCTTATCATTATTTACAGTAAAGCCCACAATCTGCTTTTGCTTCCACATATCAGTGATATGCTTATAGCTGTTTTCGGATTTATCACAAAGCCCCGAAATTTGTTTTCTGAGTTCAATCAGACCTTTATAGTAGTCGACAAGGTTCTTATTCTTATATGCAAGTTCCCAGTCAAGTTTGTTCATCCCGATAGGCATATTGTAGGTGTTGTCAAGTCCGCCCTTTGTTCTGCAAAACTCCTCACCCGATAAGAAAAACAAGGTTCCCTGGCAAGTCATATAAATTGCGGCTGCCAGCTTGTTTAATCTCATTACCTCATCTTTACCGGCCGTATCACTCAGTTTATCCCACAGCGTCTGATTGTCATGTGCCGAAACATATGAAACTATCTGCGAAGGTGATTTCACACCTTTAAACTCTTTATTATACTTCGGGTTACACCATGCACCCACACTTGCAAGTATATCGTTTTCTTTGTTCTTGCCGCCGTTTACAAATCCGGCTTCTTTAGGTCTGAGTGCAGAACCCTTTATAGAATCTCTGGTATTGTCACAGAATGCTCCTATATTTTCATCTAAAAGAGCTATACTGTCTTTATTTGCAACTTTTTTATTATACTCTATGGCGGTATCTGTTGCAGACCAAGGCTCACCATAGATTATCTTTTCGCCTTTACCGTATATGATATCAAGTTCTTTTCTGATATTGTTCATCAAATCGGTATCAAGAAGTCCCATCAAATCAAAGCGAAATCCGTCAATATGATATTCCCTTGCCCAGT
>NZ_DBHIEQ010000063.1:0-2739 GCF_057250505.1 Lachnoanaerobaculum sp.
GCACAGGCAGTTATTGACAGAACGAACAGAAAGTCTTCAACACCGGAATTGTTGGCGGCAATTGATGCACTTAATGCAGCTGTTAAAGCGGCAGGTGGAACAGTGCCGAATAATAACGGCGGTGGCGGCGGTCGTGGCCATGGAGGTTCAGGCGGCGGTTCGGGAAGTGCCGGAAGAAGAGCATCAAACGGACAGACAGGCGGACTTAGAGTAGGTCAGGATGGTAACTGGGAGTTATTGAATCCTGCAGAAGCTACAGCAAACCCTGACAGCAGCAAGTGGGTATTCAACCTTACAGCAGGTGGAAGAGTAAAGGGCTGGGCTTATCTAAGCTATACCTATCAGGGACAGACAAAGTCAGAGTGGTATCACTTTGCAGATAACAACATCATGGATTCAGGCTGGTTCTTAGAAGGAAATAGATGGTATTATCTATCAATGGATCACAATGGATTCTATGGTGAAATGGTAAAGGGATGGCATCATGATTCTCAGGATGGTAAATGGTATTACCTCAATCCAAACAATGGTTCAATGCATACAGATTGGCTAAAGGATGGAAATGAGTTTTACTATTTGAATCCTGTTGCAACAGGACAGACCTGGTTCTATGATAGCAATACAAATAGGTGGAATTTTGGTAATGTAAACTCAAGACCATATGGTTCAATGTATCAGAATGAAACTACACCTGACGGTTATCATGTAAATGAAAGCGGAGCTTGGAGATAATCTAAGTAAAGCATAAAATAGGGGCTCTCGCACTTAGGTGCGGGAGCTTTTTTGTATACATCTTGAAAATATTGTTGGAAATATCTATAATATATATAAAGTATTTTTGATGTGTAGTAAGATTTTTGTTTGTACTATAACCGTGTTGAAGGAGATTTCATTATGGGTAAGATTGAGGTTGAAAAAAGGGTAAGAGAGTTGGAAGCATTGGACGGTATTACTCTTGCTATATGGGGGATGAAACCGAGTGACGAGAATGAAAGATATGTTGTAAGCTTTGATATAAGCATAAACACAATTTTTGATTTGATGTCGTTTACGGCGTATGATATGGAAAGTGGTGATTTTGAGCCTAATCTGAATGATATATTTATCTTAGATACATTCTATGACTGCTTAATGAACTTCTCCAATATTACAGTGGAATACCTTGCAGAGAATGAGATAAACATATATGTACCTATAGGTAACAGTTTTGCAAAGCTGGAAATTCGATATATTGAGTATGAGGAGGTGGCCTTGACAGGTTATGAAAGAGTGGCAAAATGCTATGGAGAAAAGCCTTTCAAGGTGGGTATTTTCAACTATGATACTATGGAATATGATAACTTCCCACAGGATTTTAAAGTAGATGATTCTAAGTTTTATTGTTACGGATAATAAAAGAAAAAAGGCCCTCAAGCCTTTTTTGCTATACTGTCTCTGATTATAAGATTGCCGGTAATAAGCGTTTTTACCGGCTTATTTTTCTTGTCTTTTTTTATTTTCAAGAGCTGTTCTACTGCAAGCTTTCCAATCTGTTTCCTCTGCACATGAATTGTAGTAAGAGCAGGTGAAGAAACTGCTGAGTAAGGTATATCATCAAAACCTATTATGGAGATGTCTCTTGGTATTTTAAAGCCTTTTTCTTTTAAGGCTTTGATGGCTCCAAGAGCAAGAGTATCATTGTCAGCGAAAAAACAGTCCGGAAGTGTGCTTATATCTTGAAGTTGATCCATCATATCATTATAGGCTCCTATCATAGTGGGAGAAATCATATATGTATGTTCTTTTATATAGTCCATACCTAATCTTTCAACGCTCTCTATAAATCCTTTTTTTCTAAGTTGAAAATTTTCGGAATATATATTTCCACCTATATATCCTATACTTTTGTGTCCGCATTTTTTCAGATAATCAACAGCAATATAGACATTCTCCTCATTATTCATACAGATACTGTTACAGGTGGTATATGGGCAGACATTATCTACTACAACATACGGAATATATATACTGTCAAACAGCGGATACAGTTCGGGAGTAAACTCCGTACCGATAAGTATAATACCTTCATATTGACTAATATCCGTTTCAGACAGAAACTTTTCAAAGCTCTCTTTATGTACTCTTAAAACCATATTTAAATTTTCTTTTTGTAGTCTGTTCTCTATTGCGTCAAGTATTCCGGCTATAAATCCCTGATTTTCTTCAACAAAAACTCCACTTCTGTAATATTTCAGAACCAGTACATTTTTATTTTCGACAGTTCTTTTTCTTTGCGTAGGGTGATAGTTGTACTCCTGCATTGCCGAGAGTACCTTTTCTCTTGTTTCCTCACTGACACCTTTTTTTTCATTTATGACTATTGAAATAGCGGCAGGAGAAACGTTTATCAACTTGGATAATTCTCTAATGGTCATAATATTCTCCATATATATATGTTGTTCACTAAACAATAAATATTTTCAGTAATCATAATACTATTTTAAAAAGATATTGTCAAATGAGAATAAATATAAAATTTCACTTAACTAAAGCGTGGCATTGAGTATATAAAATTTATTTAGTAAGTATATACAGTAAAAAATAATATTTTTAGATATAAAAAAATATGTAATGTCTTGAATTTAAATATATTAAACCATAAAAAGTTGTAAAAAAATATAATTATAAACTATGCATAAAAATTATTGAGTAAAATTGTTCAATAGGTAGAAGATAATATATTGTATTGACTTTTATACA
>NZ_DBHIEQ010000064.1:0-2411 GCF_057250505.1 Lachnoanaerobaculum sp.
GTAAGCGTCAATTCAAGTACGCCTCCCAATAAATACACTTCCACTATAAAATAAGCTTATACTAAATATGTGGAGGTGCCTATGGCTAAATATCCTAATGAAGAAAAAGAGCAATTGATTGAGGAGTTTAAAAATAGTGGATTAAGTATCACAAGCTGGGCTAGGAAGAATGGATTACCTATTTCAACAGTCACAAGATGGGTGAGTAAACATGATAAGAAATCAAAGCACTCTAAGGATGTTAAATTTATTGAAATCAAGACAACACAAGCCGGTAAGACCCTAAAGATGGAGATAGGTGCTGTCAACATTGTAGTGGATAGATATACCGATCTTGAACTACTTGCAAAGGTGATCAAGGTGGTGAATGAAATAAATGTTTAACTATGACAACTATCGTGTAATTCTTTCTTGTGGTGCTACTGATATGAGGAAAAATATAAACGGATTAGCTGAATTTGTTTATAGTAATTTCAACCTTGATCCAAGAGATAAGGTAATATTTGCTTTTTGTAACAATGCGAGGGATAGGATAAAGCTTCTTGTATGGTAAGATAATGGATTTTGGATTCATTTTAAAAGAATTGAAAAAGGACATGTGGTTTGGCCGTCACAAAGTGATACAGAAATCACTATGGATTTATTAATAGACGACTTGAAAAATATAATCATGGCACCGGGAATAAAACAAAAAATAAAGCGTAGTGAAGTCTTCAAAAAGTGTTGATTTTAATGGATTTACCATAGATTTTATAGTATAATCTTTACATAAATATTTGAGATTTGGAGGTCCGGTAAAATGAAAACTATAGATGAATTGCAAGCAGAAATTGCCGGACTTAAGGCTATCTTACAGGATAAAGACAAAGAGATTAAGACTTTAGAAAAAGTAAAAAAAGAAAAGAGTGAACAGATTGCTAAGTTAAATAATTGGTATATGGAGCAACTGAAATTAAAAGCAAAAGAGAAATTTGGCAAATCAAGCGAAAAAGCTATTGATGGACAACTTTCTCTTTTTGATGTCTTCAATGAGGCTGAAACATTTAGAGAGCCAATTCAAAGTGAGCCACCACAGGAAAGTATTATACCTGAGCATAAAAGAAGAAAAGCGAAAAAGGGAAGTAAGTTTAATGACATTCCTGTTGAGGTAGTTGAATATAAATTAGATGAAAGTGAACAGGTATGTGATAACTGCCACAGCCCTCTTACAGTTATGAAGAAAGAGATAAGAAAAGAACTGGTGGTAGTCCCTGCTGAGGTTAAGGTTATAGAGCATGTGACTTATGTTTATAGTTGCAGAAACTGTGACAAGAATGGAGAGAGTGGCTTTATAAAGATAGCACCTCATCCTAAAGCTCTTATTAAAAAGAGTGTAGTATCACAAAGTTTTATGTCTTATATAATGAATCAAAAGTACACACTTGCACTACCACTATATAGAATGGAGCAAGAGTTTAAAAGATTAGGCTTTGAGATATCAAGACAAAATTTATCTAATTGGATCATAAAAGGAGCTAATCTTCTAAAGCCTATATATGAGCAGATAAAGTTTAGTCTACTAAATGAGACACTACTCCATGCAGATGAAACTGTCCTGGAGGTATTACATGAACCCGGAAAGGAAGCAGGAAGCAAGTCATATGTATGGGTGTATAGAACAAGCAAATACAATACACATCCTGCAGTATTGTATGAATATACACTTGGTCGAAGCGGAGACTATGCTAAAAAGTTTCTTGAGGATTGGAAAGGAACTTACCTTCACTGCGATGGGTACACCGGATATAAAAAGCTTATGGATAAGACCTTATGCGGATGCCTTGTACATGCAAAGAGAAAGTTCTATGAAGCATACGAAGTTAATAGGAGTAATGAGTATGCAAAACAAGGGGAGACTTATCTAAGGAAACTATTCCGCTTGGAAGATAAGGCAGATGAATCCGGTCTTACATTGGAAAAGCGACTGGAAATGAGAAAAACCAATTCCAAACAAGTACTTGACGAGTTCTATAGTTGGATTTCACAAATAGAATCAAAAATCCTTCCTAAGAGTTTAATGGGGAAGGCTATTACTTATGCAATAAATCAAAAAGAGTACTTAGAGAACTTTCTAAAGGATGCAAGAATACAATTAAGTAATAATCTTGCTGAACAAAGTGTGAAGCCATTTGTTATAGGTAGGTCTAATTGGCTATTTGCGAATACAGCTAACGGAGCTAATGCATCTACATTGATATATAGTATAATTCAAAGTGCAATACTTAATAACCTGATACCACAAAAATATCTTACATTTGTTTTTGATACCATACAGTCAGGTGGAGATGCTTCGCTCTTAGTACTTTGGTCAGATGAGATTCCTGAGAGTTGTAAAAATAAAAAGTCGTAGGATTAGAATGATAAGTTCTAGT
>NZ_DBHIEQ010000065.1:0-2067 GCF_057250505.1 Lachnoanaerobaculum sp.
GCATATCAAAATACACTGTCTGACGCTCTTTATTGTATTCAATCTCCACAAATGCTGCATTTATATTCTTTGATATCTTTTTTACTCTTCCTATATGTATGCTTCCAAGTAAAGAATTATTTTCAATATATTCTATCTCATTGGCTGTATTGCCGTCATAGGATATGGCAAAAAGTTTATTCTTATATCTTGTGATAAGAAGCTTAGATAATTTCACAGCCGTACTCATCTAAGGCCTTCCCTTCATCTGTGTACATATCAAGCCTGTACAGGTAGTATTCATTTCTTTTTGCACCTTCAAGGCCTTCCTCCGCCAAAAAATCCATTACAAATGCAGGCTTTATATTGTTGGTACTTCCCTGAGATAAGTGCATGAATACTCCGTTTTCTAAAGCTTCAAGCTTATATATATACGACTTGATATCCGTTACGCTTGTAGTCTCAACCTCTACAAACTTACCGTACTCATTTTTCTTTTTCTTCTTTGAAACCTTTGTAAGCAAAATCGATTCTCTTGAAAGCAACTTATCTATGGCTTTCTTTATCTCATCCTGTGATACACTCTCTTTAAACTCCGCCTTAAAATCGGCAGTGTCCATAAGTGCCATAGCAGGCTTTGAGTCATCAGGTATTTGTAGGAACTTTTTAATCTTCATACCTGTACACATCACGGCGTTCAATCTGTCTAACGCATCTTTTGAAGAGATATGGCTTGCTTCTTTTAACTCAATATCCATATATTCGCCAAGTCCCGACACTCCCATACTTAAAGGAGCACCGAAAGACATTATTTGATGCGGTGAAAAACCTTCACTGTACTTTATCGGAATATCCGCTCTTCTCATGGCCTTTTGAAAATATCTCATCAAATCAAGATGTCCGATAAAACGCATCTGATCCGTCTTTTCAAACTTAATTCGCACTTTCAAGACAAACACCTCCGTTATACTTTCTTGCACCGCATCCCAAACACTGCTGTCTGCAGTTCGGCGAAATCTTATCCTCATGTGCCGTATTCCACTCTCTGATAAGGAAGTTCTTTGTAACTCCCGAGTCTATAAAATCCCAAGGGAATACCTCATCAATGCTTCTTTCTCTGAGTGTATAAAAATCAGGGTAAATTCCTGTTTCTTCATACGCCTTATCCCAGTATTCCATACTGAACTGATCGGACCATGAGTCATACATTGCACCATTTTTATATGCACTTACTATAACATCGGCAATCTTTCTGTCACCTCTTGCCATAAGTCCCTCAAGCAGTGTAACCTCCGCGTCGTGGTACTGATATTTCATACTTCTTTGATTTAGCTGTTCTCTCATTGTATCCTTGACCAAATGCGCTCTTCTTATGTATTCGTCTCTTGTCTCCATCTTTGCCCACTGGAAAGGTGTAAAAGGCTTAGGTACAAAAAATGACGAACTTGCAGTGATTGAAACCTTACCTATTCTTTGATCTTTCGGTATTGAATAGTAATTCTTTGCTATTTTCTCACAAAGTTCAGGTATTCCCTTTATGTCTTCATCCGTTTCTGTAGGAAGTCCAAGCATAAAATAAAGCTTTACCTTATTCCAACCGCCCTTAAACGCTTCCATAGACCCGTTTAATATATCTTCTTCCGTAATACCCTTATTTATAACATCTCGTAGTCTTTGTGTGCCTGCTTCAGGTGCAAATGTAAGTGAACTCTTCTTTACATCCTGTACCTTACTCATCACATCAAGTGAAAATGCATCTATTCTAAGTGAAGGCAATGAGATATTGATACCTCTCTCCTTGGTATATTCAAGCAAAAAGTCTAAAAGTTTTCCCAGGTTGCTGTAATCACTTGAACTCAGTGAGCTGAGCGAGATTTCTTCCGCTCCCGTGATATCAAGCATTGTCTTTGCATAGTTTATAAGGTAGTCAAGTGAATGCTCTCTCTGAGGTCTGTATACATTTCCGGCCTGACAGAATCTGCAACCTCTGATACAGCCTCTCATTATCTCAAGCACCACTCTGTCCTGCGTAACCTTGATAAAAGGTACTACAGGTTTTGACAGATATGAAACGGTATCCATATTTTG
>NZ_DBHIEQ010000066.1:0-1871 GCF_057250505.1 Lachnoanaerobaculum sp.
AGAAGTCCCATCAAATCAAAGCGAAATCCGTCAATATGATATTCCCTTGCCCAGTAAAGTACGGATTCTAAGATATATTTTGAACAAATGGCTCTTTCACTTGCCACATCATTGCCGCAGGCGGAGCCATCAGACACTTTACCGTCACTGAATGCTCTGTAAAAATACCAAGGCAGAGTTCTTTGAAACCACGAATCAAGTGAGTAAGTATGATTATATACCACATCCATAATTACGCCAAATCCCGCTTCATGGATTGATTGTATCATCTCCTTCATCTCTGTGATACGAACCTCACCGTGAAAGGCATCTGTAGAATATGAGCCCTCAGGTACATTGTAATTTACAGGGTCATATCCCCAGTTGAAGCCTTCATCTTTACTCTCATCCACAGAACCGTAATCATACATCGGCATTATCTGAATATGTGTCACACCGAGTTCTTTCAGATAATCAAGTCCTGTAGGATGAATACCGTCATTATTTAAAGTTGTATGTTTACAGGTAAAAGCTTTATACTTTCCACGATACTCTAAAGGAAATCCGCCTGACTTATCATAGGAAAATTCTTTCACATGAAGCTCGTATACAATCTTTTCAGTACCTTTTTTGGGCGGTTTATCCTTTTCCCAACCTTTAGGGTCGGTTCTTTTAAGGTTTACCGCCATACTTCTGATACCGTTGACTCCGGAAGCTTTTGCATACGGGTCGGCAGTCAAAACTTCTTTAGAGTCTCTTGTAATCAAATAATCATAGTACACTTTATGAAGCTCTTTATCTGAGTGAAAGCTCCATACTCCTTTGTCCTCTTTTTTCATAGGAATATGCTCATGAGCCTTGCCGCCGTCTCCGGCTTCATAAAGGTTTAATACTACACTATTTGCGCCCGGTGACCACAGCTTAAATTTGGTCCCGTTTTCATTACATTCCACACCCAGGTCGTTTCCTTCATAAACATAGTTTTCAAGAAACTCCTTTGATGAGTAATATTTTTTAAGTTTAATTATATTTTCCATTATTATCCCTTAACAGCACCTGAAATACCATCTACATAGTACTTTTGCATGAATAAGAATAAAAGTGCAATAGGAATAGAAATAAGCACCGCTCCCGCCGCAAAGCTTGTGTACCAGCTGTCAATATATTCTTTTTCAAGCATCTTCCAAAGTCCTATAGCTATTGTATATTGGTCCGAGTTTGCTCTGCATATAACTCTCGCAAAGATAAAGTCAAGCCATGGTCCCATAAATGATGTTAAAACCGTATATACAATAATAGGTTTACTAAGCGGTAATGTAATCTTATAAAAAATCTGCCATCTGGTACATCCGTCCAAAAGTGCCGCCTCATCTATCGCCACAGGAATTGTATCAAAAAATCCCTTTGCTATCTGGAATCCAAGTCCCGCACCGCCTGAATAACATAGAATAAGTGCCAATTTAATAAGATTTCCCTCTGTAAGTCCCATTGCCTTTAAGATAAAGTATACCGCAATCATTGACATAAATCCCGGGAAGAGTCCGAGTACCATTGCCATGTTCATATACGGCTTTCTGAGTTTAAACTTTATTCTGGACAGACAGTATGAAACTGCAAGTACATAGAATGCCGACAATATACATGAACAGATAGCGATAAACAAGGTGTTCATAAACATCTGAGGGAAGTTTAAAATAGTTGTATCACTGAACAACTTCGCATAGTTGTCAAGTGTAAACGCCTTTGGTAAGAAGGTTGATACATATGATCCTTTTTCCGCTCTGAAGCTTGTAAGGATTACCCAAAATATCGGAAAAAGCCAAACCACAGCCAATACGGCAAGAACGATATGTACAATAGTGTTGTTTATCATTCTCTTTTTCTTTGCAGAC
>NZ_DBHIEQ010000067.1:0-1669 GCF_057250505.1 Lachnoanaerobaculum sp.
GTGATACTACAATAATACCGTTGGTTGATGTAAGCTGCGGTATGGCGGCAGGTACCTTTGACAACACTTCAAAATCAAACGGCGGAGGCGGAATGAGCGCAAAACTTTCACCTACCGCAATGCTTATAATACAGGACGGCAGGACAAAGGTTGTAAATATAAAAAATCAGGATGCAATCAGCAAGATACTTGATATGGTTCCGGACCTTATAAATAAGATAACCAACAAGTCCGATGTAGATAAGGAAGCCACAAAAAAGGCTGAAACTATGTTAAATGAAAGTGAAAGTAAATATATTGATTGACATAGGGTGACTGTTTAGTGTATACTAAGACAGTATGCCGCTCAATGTTGGTTTCAAGCTTGATTTCAAGCACCAATTTTGGCGAGTAATGATAATAGGAGGTATCCTTATGTACGCAATTATTGCTACAGGTGGTAAGCAGTATAAGGTTTCAGAAGGAGATATCATTAGAGTAGAGAAACTTGGAAAAGCAGACGGTGAGGCTGTTACATTTGATCAGGTTCTTGCACTAAACGATGGAGAACTCAAAGTTGGAACACCTACTGTAACAGGAGCAAGTGTAAGTGCATCAGTTCTTAGAGAAGGTAAGGCTAAAAAGGTTATTGTATACAAGTATAAGCCTAAAAAAGGTCACCACAAGAAGAACGGTCACAGACAGCAGTTTACAGAAGTTAAGATTGAAAAGATTAATGCATAATCTTTATGATTAACGTTGTTGCATTTGCCGAAAACGGCAAATATACCGGTTTGAAAGTTTCGGGACATGCGGGTTTTGAAGAAGAAGGAAAGGATATAGTTTGTGCGGCGGTTTCAGTGCTTACGTTGAATCTGGCAAATTCTATAGAACACTTTTGCGACGACAAATTTACAGTCGATTGCAGTGAAGGTTTCTTTCATCTGAGATTGCAGGACAGAAGTGAAAAATCGGGACTATTACTGGATTCGTGTATTCTTGGTCTTATGGATATAGGAGAAGAGTACAGTGATTTTATCAATATCAATTTACAGGAGGTCAAGTAAATGTTTAAAATGAACCTTCAGCTTTTCGCTCATAAAAAGGGAGTTGGATCTACAAAGAACGGTCGTGACTCTGAGTCAAAAAGACTTGGTGCTAAGAGAGCAGACGGACAGTTTGTTTTAGCAGGAAATATACTATACAGACAGAGAGGAACAAAGATTCATCCGGGACTTAATGTAGGTCGTGGCGGTGATGATACATTGTTTGCTACTGTTGACGGTGTAGTTCGTTTTGAAAGAAAAGGCAGAGACAAAAAGCAGGTTTCTGTTTATCCAAGAGCTATTGCTGAATAAGAGTCATGAGGCTTCATACGGATGTATGAGGCCTTATTTACTATTGTAGGGACGTTAAGAATTTGTATAAGCAGGTGCATCCTGTTTTATTAAAATGAGGTATTTATGTTTGCTGACAGTGCAAAAATTTTTATAAAGTCGGGCAAAGGCGGAGACGGTCATGTGAGCTTTAGAAGAGAGCTTTTTGTGGCGGCCGGCGGTCCTGACGGCGGTGACGGAGGAAAAGGCGGAGATATCATCTTTGAAGTGGATGAAGGCCTTAATACCCTCACCGATTTCAGAATGAAGAGAAAGTATGTAGCAGGCGACGGTGAGCCGGGAGGTAAGAGAAG
>NZ_DBHIEQ010000068.1:0-215 GCF_057250505.1 Lachnoanaerobaculum sp.
TCATCAATCAGAGCCTTTTTATCCTTTAACTTCTTTATTCTGTTTTTTACTGCTATCAGTTCCTTTTTCAAATTGTTACCTCCTATTTCTTTACATTTGGCGGAAAACCGAATCCTACGGGATGGTGCTTACAAAATGTTGCTATCCAATCATCTAAGGTAGTTACTCTTATTCGACCGATGTTATCAATCACTTTTCCATCTCCAATGTAAATA
>NZ_DBHIEQ010000068.1:225-1405 GCF_057250505.1 Lachnoanaerobaculum sp.
TGACCATAGGTAAGCCCTGCACTGCTTCCGCTACTGCTGCTTTCGACTGCCACAAGCATTCCGACCTTGAGCTTTGACCTGTCTGATGTAAAGGTATAGTTTCGGTACATATCACAGGCATTCCCACCTATATATCCAAGTCCTGCATTTTGATAGACCTGTGATAACCACATGGCACACCAGCCTGCACCCGGAGATGGCGTAATGTATGCAGCATTAACAATCTTCTTTTGTACTTCTGTAGATGCCTCATACTCTTTTCCACCGCCGATACCTCCATTTGCACTGATAAGGTCAGAATTACCAAAGGCTTCTCTCATATTGCCTTGTGCAAGGAACAAGGCTTCATAATGCTTTAGATTATCGGGATAGTTTGCAAAGATCTTTCGGATAATGCTGTCCATCTCTTTTTTATGAAGCGTTACGATGAGTTTTTTATACTCATAAGGTTCTTCGTGGCTTTCGGTATATTCATTGCCATCTTCATCGGTATAGGTTTCTGTAACTGTCCTGTATCTGATTTCAATTTCTTCCCTATACTCAAGGTCATACATGGACTCAAATAATTCTTTTAATATGGATTCTACTTCCGATACACTTTTTACCTCTCCGCACCTTGATGTAATGTAGGATAAAAGCTCATGGACATTATGACCGATGTATTCTGTATTATTTAAGATATATTCATCATATCCGGGATAATTTTGACATTATCAACCTCATTCTGAAGTTCCTTTTCCATAGCAGAAAAGTTCTGATTGATTTCACTTAGGACATTTGGCTTTGATAAATAGCTTGTTGTAAGCACAGAGCTTGTAGAGTTCATAAAGCCTGTCATTCCCGTTCCTGCAAAGTTAATCACAAAAGTCCCTAAGATAATGATACCTATGAAAATAAGCATTAGTCCTTTTGCTTTTCGGATAATCATATCCTTTGAGCTTTTAAGCGTTCCAATTAGACCTTCTTTGATTCGATCTCTAAGTCTTGACTTATTCTCACGAGAAATTGCTGTCTTTACCTGATTTTTCTTTTGAAATCTTTTATAGGCACTTGCTCTTTTATACTCATCTGTCTTTTTCAGCTCTTCTTTGGCATCACGAAACTCTAACTTTGACTTACGCTTTCTGATTTTATAGTCCTTGTTTGTAAGGTCATAGCCTCTTTTAGCTCTTTTCTTATC
>NZ_DBHIEQ010000069.1:0-1287 GCF_057250505.1 Lachnoanaerobaculum sp.
ATATTCTTTTCATATAAAAAAGCTATTTTTTTGCTCTCATCAGGAATTTTAAACCCTGCATCCAAAAGTATTGTGATGATACGCTCAAAACCTATAGAAAATCCGCAGGCAGGAGTATCGTTACCTGTGAATCTTCCTATCATCTTATCATACCTTCCGCCGCCTGCAACAGAGCCTGAAAATCCCTCCATGCTGACTTCAAATATTGTTCCGGTGTAGTAGCCCATACCGCGAACCAAGGTAGGGTCAAATACAAGTGAAAAATCATTTGTATTCACTTCAAGTACCGTATCCATTATTTCACAAAGACTGTCAAGCACTCCGTCTTCAATAAATCCTTTAAGCTTATCTTTTAACGATAAAACAGCTTCGGTATTATCTTTAAGTCCATCAAACAGGCTCAGATATTTTGAACATTTTTCCTCGCCGTCAAGCTCTGTCAGTTCTTTTTTTACACCGTCCATGCCTATTTTATCCATCTTGTCAAGGATTATAAACACATTACCTATATTATCCTCGTCATAACCTGCATAAAGCGCCATAGCCATAAGAATTCTTCTGTCATTTATTCTTACAGTGAAGTGCTTGCCCTTTGCTATCTCACTAAGTGCCTTTGTGGTTGCAAGTATCAGCTCTATTTCCGCAAGATTTGAAGCTTCACCCAGAATATCTATATCACACTGTGTGAACTGTCTGAATCTGCCCTTTTGAGGTCTGTCGGCTCTGTATACATTACCTATCTGCAATGCCTTAAAAGGATTAGGAAGATTTGCCTGATTGTTTGAATAGTATCTGGCAAGAGGCAATGTAAGGTCATATCTTAAACCGGCATCAACCAAATCGTTCTCATCCTTTATATTTTCAAGTTTGAGTTTTTCTCCTCTTTTTAAAATCTTGAAGATAAGCTTTTCGTTGTCACCGCCTTGCTTACTGAGAAGATTTTCTATATGCTCCATAGCCGGAGTCTCTATAGAGGTAAAGCCGAAGCTTCCGTATGTTTTTTTAATAATATTTATCAAATAATCTCTGATAAACATCTCTTCAGGAAGAATATCCTTCATTCCGGTGACACTTTTTTTAATCAATGCCATGCATATTTCCCTTTCTTTCTATCATTTCATCAAGTCTTTCAATATATAATTTCGGGTCCTTTACATTTTCGATTCGCTCGATTCTACCGTTATTAAAAACAATCTTGCTTGAAGTACCCGCGCCACAAGCTATGATAGTCTGTTTTTCTTCCATAATCAATATATTGTAAAGACATTCTTTCCCAGGCTTTGAAAA
>NZ_DBHIEQ010000070.1:0-1188 GCF_057250505.1 Lachnoanaerobaculum sp.
TCAGGATTTTTCCAAGTCTCTATCTCATAAAAGGAATCCGCTCCCATGATAAAGTAAAAATCATCACCTGCAAATCTTCCTTCAAGTTTTTCAAGTGTATTAAAGGTATATGAATTTCCTTCCAAAGTATTCTCAAAATCCGAGCAATAAAACCCCTTATGGTCTTTTATTGCAAGTTCAATCATATACTTTCGTACTGAAAAATCACTCACAATCTTATTAAGCTTATGTGGAGGAGTCTTTGCAGGCATAAACCATATCTCATCAAGCTTACATTTTTCTTTAGCTTCCTTAGCCAGCATCAAATGCCCTAAATGTATAGGGTCAAACGTACCGCCAAGAATACCTACCCTTTTCATACTACTTAGGAAGAATTATTTTTCTGTTCTTCGGTTCATCGGCCTGCTTATATAATACTATCTTCTTACCGATAACCTGAACCACTTCACTTCTTGTAAGAGATGCAATCTCATTTGCAATAATCTTAGGATCGTCGGCACAATTTTTCAATACCGATATCTTTATCAACTCTCTCGGCTCCATCGCCTCCGTAACAGCCGCTACATTTTCATCTGTCAAAGATGCCTTACCGATTTGCATTATCGGATCAAGCGTCATAGCCAGCCCCTTTAAATATGCTCTTTGTCTACTGTTCATTTCTCTCCTAATTATTTATAATAATCAAATTCATGGCCGTACATACGAACGGTATTTCCGTCTTCTATTCCGGCTTCTTCAAGCTTTTCAAGCACTCCGGATGTCTTAAGGAACTTTTGGAAGAAATCAAATCCCTTCTCGGAATCAAGATTTGTATATCCAAGCATTTTCTCAATTCTTGGGCCTTCTACCACAAATACTCCGTCCTCATCTATCTCCACTGTAAACGGAAGATTCTTATCACTTGAATAATCTATTTCAAATTCTTTTTCAAAGACTGTAGGAGTCCTGTCGATAGTTGAAAGGATATTTACAAGCTCATATAAAAGCTCAGGTATACCCTTTCCGCTGACACCTGATATAGGGAATACCTTAATATCCGGAAAAGCCTCTCTTATTCTCTTTATATTATCGTTTTCTTCGTCATAGATTGCATCTATCTTGTTTGCAGCTATCACCTGCGGCCTGTCAAGCAAACTCTCGTCATAACCCTTAAGCTCGTTCATGATGGTTTTTATATCCTCTACAGGA
>NZ_DBHIEQ010000071.1:0-1185 GCF_057250505.1 Lachnoanaerobaculum sp.
AAGTTCTGTATAAAGCTGCATACCGCCACAGGAATTGCCCATAGCATGTGTATATTCACATTCAATAAAAGGCTTATCCCTGTGAGTCTTTAAAAATTCTTTGACCTCAGCCACCTTTGCATACATTCTGCTTTCAATATCTGAGGTGTCATTGTAACGGCGGTCATTATAAACTCCCTCATAGTGTACAAGTCTGCTTGAGTCGACCTTTCTGAAAAACTCACTCATCTCATATATATCACTGCCGCCGTAGCTTTCATTTCCACAGGACCAGATAAGAACACTTGAGTGATTGCGGTCTCTCATATACATTGAGTTCGCCCTGTCAAGCAGCAGCGGTAACCATTCCTTCTTATCTCCCGGCAGTACAAAGTCATAGTCCGATACGCCGCTTAGAAGACCGTCCCAGCTGCCATGAGTTTCAAGATTACACTCATCAATCAAATATATACCGTAGATATCGCATAGTTCATAGAGCGCGGATGAGTTAGGGTAGTGGCTTGTTCTTATAGCATTGATATTGTTTTCCTTCATGGTCACAATATCTTTTTTGATTTCATCAAAGGTGATTGCACGGCCGAACTTTGAGCTGAAGTCATGTCTGTCCACACCTGCAAATACAATTCTCTTACCGTTTAAGGTCATTACATTGTCGGAGTTCTTTTCAAAAAGTCTGATGCCGACCTTTACAGCTGAAACCTCAAGTAAAGTCTCTCCGTCAAATATTTCGATATAGAGAGTATAAAGATTCGGAATCTCGGCACTCCAAAGCTTAGGAGCGGCAACATCAAATGAAAGTTTGTTTTTGCCTGAATGTAAATTACCTACAGTTTCATAAACTACAGGCATCTCGTCAAATACCTTAAACTCATTTGATTTCAGAGTTAAGTCCATAGCGTCAAATAGGACAAGTTTTACATCCGCATTATTACTTAAGTTTACAGAAAAGTTAAGTTTAACATTATCAAAGCTGCCCTTTTCAAAGACCTGCTTGATTTGAATATCCTCAATGTGGCATTTTTGCTTGGTGTAGAGATAAATATCTCTGAAGATGCCTGAAAATCTGAAAAAGTCCTGATCTTCAAGCCAGCTGCCGGCACACCACTTGGTAACCTGTATTGCAAGTTTGTTTTCTCCTTCAACTATATATTTTGTTAAATCAAACTCTGAAGGAGTGAAGCTGTC